>NZ_BCAZ01000009.1:0-125702 GCF_001320205.1 Pseudomonas sp. NBRC 111123 | reverse complement strand
ACCGCAAAGCGGCCCCTTTCACTTATGCGACATCGACCAGGACGATTTCGCTGTCCTCGATAGCGGTGACCTTGAGCACTTCCTCCTGCTCGATCGCCACCCCATCCCGGCCCTTGGCGCGCAGCCCATTGACTTCCACCAGCCCCTTGGCCGGCACCAGGTAACCCCGGCGCCCGGCATCGAAGCGGTATTCGGCGGTTTCGCCAGCGCGCAACGTCGCGGCTACCAGCCGTGCATCGGTCCGGATCTGCAAGCTGTCCTCGTCACCCGCGCGGCCGCTGGCCAGGGTCACGAAGCCTTCACCGCGCTCGCCTTTCGGGAACGGGCGGGTCCCCCAGGACGGCGCATCGCCAACCTTCTCCGGCACAATCCAGATCTGGAAGATGCGGGTATCGACCTCTTCCAGGTTGTACTCGCTGTGCACGATGCCGCTACCGGCACTCATCACCTGCACGTCGCCAGCCTCGGTACGGCCCTTGTTGCCCAGGCTGTCCTGGTGGGTAATGGCGCCTTCACGCACATAAGTGATGATTTCCATGTCGCGGTGCGGGTGGGGCGGGAAGCCGCTGCCGGCAGCGATCAGGTCGTCGTTCCAGACCCGCAGGTTGCCCCAGTGCATGCGCGCCGGGTCGTAGTATTCGGCAAACGAGAAGTGGTGATGGGCGTCGAGCCAGCCGTGGTTGGCGTGGCCAAGGCGTTCGAATGGGCGCAGCTGCAGCATGGTTGTGCTCCTTGAATCAGTGGAATGAAGCCATGATGCACCCAAAATAGATCGAAAATAAGCGTAAATATCGGCTGATTACAATCAGTTTTATCGATTTATAGTGGCGATGTGGATTATGCGATTCATCGCCTAATCCACTGATCTGCAAGCATTCGCTGGCGATTTTTGGTGGATACGGCGAACATGGCCCGCTGATCTGATATTCAACGGAGTGACCGTGGCCCACGAGCAACCCCAGGCCCCTGCCAAACTGACCCCGCCAGCCCAACTGCCTTGGTTCCGCCGCCTGGCTGCACGCCTGTTGGGCCGTGGCCTGACTCGCCTGCAGGCACAACATCGCGAATCCTGGAGCCTCGGCCACGCGCAGGGTTATGAAGCAGGTCGCCAGGTTCTGGTGATCCGCGATTCACGGCCGGATACCGCCGCGGTGCCCGAACAGGACGACAACCTTTTCGATGACTGGCGCCTGCCCGTGACCGCGGAGCTGAAAAAGCGCTTCAAGGCCGACGTTGCCCAGCGCCTGCCCGCCGAGGCGCAGCCCAGCGCGGCGCAATGGAAGCTGATTTTCAGCGACACACCGTCCACCTGTGTGGTGGCCGGCGCCGGGGCCGGCAAGTCGACCTCGCTGGTGCTGCGCATTTTGCTGTTGCGTCACTACCTGGGCTACGAGTTGGACGCGATGACCGTGGTCACCTTCACCCGCGAGTCGCGCAAGGACTTCATCAAGCGCCTGGTGCAGGTGTTTGCCCTTTGGCAGCTGGACTTGCAACCGGCCAAGGCGCGTGATCTGGTGCGCACCTTCCATTCACGGATCCTGCCGTTGGTGCGCAGCCTGCCGGGCTTCGGCCTGGTCCGTGCGTTCGAGACCCTGGGTAACGAGATGCCGGCCGGCCGCGAGGCGGAGGCTGAGAGCAACCCGTTCGACCTGCGCCTGAACGATGCCCAGCGCCAACAGCTGAACCAGTGCTACAGCCAATTGCTCGGTGAAAGCCCGCGCTTTGCCGAGATCGTCGCCACCCTGCGCCGCGAGGCCCTGCAACTCAAGCCGCTGGACCCAGGCCACCCGGATGTGCAGAAGCGGGTGCAGGTCACCCAGCTGGCCGCCCAGCGTGACGAAGAACTGTGCGATGTGATCGAAGACCTGTGGTTCGCCGCCGGCGCCTGGCCGATCAAGGGTATCGAGCCCTGCCGCGAAACCGTCGAGATCCGTGGCAGCCGCTTCCATGTGCATGGCCGCCTCGAAGGCCTCGACGCCTGGGTGGTGCTGGGCTTCGACCCGGCGGAAAGTGCCCAGTATCAACGCCCCGGCGCCAAGCTGGCGGTGCGTGCCGAGTGGGCGGTAAAGCGCACCTTGTTGCAGGCGTTCTGCGACAAGCCGCTGATCTGGCTCGATAACTACGCCATGGCCAGGCGCCTGGCCGCATCACTGGCCGGTGATGCCGTGGCAGGGCCCGGTTTCGAGTACAAGGTCAAAGGCGAGCTGGCCCCGGCGCCGCTGCTCGACGCCTTCGTCGGCGCCGCCAACTTCATCGAAAACCTTGGCCTGGAAGTGAACCCGGCCGTGGCGGCCATGAGCTTCCCGTCAGGCGATACCGACGCGCTGTTCTTCGAGGCGTTGGCCCTGTACTGGAAAGCCCTGGAGGCGCACTTGCTGGACCAGTCGCCACCGGTGATGAGCTACAACCGCATGTTCGCCCTGTTCGGTGAGAACAACCCGGAGAACCTGCAACTGCTGCCCGACCCGTTGCTGCGGCCACTGGCGCACCTGATGATCGACGAATTTCAGGACGTTTCGCCACAGATCGTCAGCTGGCTGCGCGCCTGCCTCGCGGAAATCCGCCGTCGTGGCCCGTCCATGCACACCGGGCGCAATGCCCAGCATTCCTCGCTGATGTGCGTGGGCGATGACTGGCAGTCGATCTACGGCTGGCGCGGCAGTTCGCCAAAGTACTTCATGGAGTTCACCAAGGCCTTCCCGTCGCCGGCCAACACCCGGGTGATGCTGGTCGACAATTACCGCTGCCAGCAGCAGGTGATCGACGCGGCCGAGCACCTGGTCAAAGGGGCGCCCGCCATCAGCGGCAAGAAGGCGCGTGCCGCCGGGCCAGCTGCAGCGCTGCCCGGTTCGCCGGTCAAGGTGTTCGACCGCGATGAGGCTGCACTCGGCCAGACCCTGATCGAGCATTACCAGCGGGGCGAGTCGGTGATGATGCTGTACCGCAAAGGCAGCGACCGGGCGCTGATGAACGATCACCTGCACAGCGTGCTGCAGGCCGAGGCCTCGTTGCCGAGCGAGCAGCGGCGCTTGCGCCAACTGACTTACCACAGCGCCAAGGGCTTGCAGGCCGATGCGGTGTTCATGCTTGGCGACTGTCAGTACCTGACCAGTTCGCCCTACAAGAACCAGGTTTACCGCCAGGCCGGCCTTGGCCGCGCAGGCGACAGTCAACCGTTCGACACTGCGCAGAAGGAGGAGGTGCAACGCCTCGCCTACGTGGCAGTGACACGGGCGGTCAGGCACTGCTATTGGCACGTGGAAGCGGCCAATGGTGAAACGGCGCAAGCGCCACGGGCGTCAAGCCAGGTGGATGGCCGGCAGGTATTTTTCGAAGACCTGCGCGGCCAGTAAGAATGCTCGTTTGTTGGCGTCCAGTGCCTGGGTCAGCCTCGCGATCAAGGCCTTGCTGCATTCGGGGAGGGTTCTGGCGATCTGTTTCTGGTGGAAGGGTGGGTGGCTCATGTTCGTGCTCCAGTGTCGGGCAGACGCCATGGGGCACGAGCCGGCCGCAGGCCAGCAGGTAGATAGATGCCGTCACCGGTCGGTTCTGTGTATGTCGTTGTCGGCGAGGGACCAGCAGGCGGCCGGCAGCTGCGCCAAGGTAAAGTGCCGGCCTGACGAGCACGCGCCAGGCATCAGTCAGGGAGAGAGAACATGCGTTTGCCGTTCAGCCCCAAGGATCATCTGCTCGACCTCAACGGCATCGAGATTGCCGTACGCTGCTGGGGCCCGGAGGAGGGCATTCCAGTGCTGGCCTTGCATGGCTGGCTAGACAATGCCGCCTCGTTCGAGCGCCTTGCACCCATGCTCGACGGCTGCTTCGTGGTAGCCCCGGACCTGGTCGGCCATGGCCGCTCCGATCACCGTCGTCACGACAGTGGCTATTACCTCTGGGAGCATGCCGAGGACATGCTGGCGGTGGCCGACAGCCTGGGGCTGGCCCGGTTTCATGTGCTGGCCCATGGCATGGGCACGGGTATCGCTTCGCTGCTTGCAGCCATGACCAGTGGTATCGCCAGCATGTTGTTCCTGGATGGCATGGGTGCGCCATTCACGGTCGCCGAGGATGATCGGGTACAACACTTGGCCCGTGCCTATCGGCTCAAACGCATGGTCCAGCGCAGCCAGCTGCCCGGCTTTGCCGCAACCGAAGGCAGCCGTTTCGATGACCTTGAAACGGCCCTGCAACAGCGGCGCACACGCCTGGACGGGGAGTTGACCGAGGAGGCCGCGCGGCTGTTGGCCCAGCGCGACCTGCTGCAATTGGCGGATGGTTATTGCTGGCGCCACGACCCGCGCCTGGTGTTGCCGGAGCCTATGCCGCTGACCGAGCGCGAGGCGTGTGACCTGCTCAGGGAAATCCGTTGCCCCTTGTACCTGATGCTTGGCAGGCAAGGAGCGTACAGCAGCAACGGTTTCGAGCAGCGGCAAGCGGCGTTGCCGGGCCACGCCCGGGTTTCCTGGCACCCGGGTGGGCATCATTTTCATCTGGAAGCGCCCGACCGGGCGCTGGTCGACCAGATCCTGCGGGTCCTTGCCCGCCACGAGGGTGGCCAGCTGCAGCGCCTGGTGAACGAGTAGGCGCCATGGCCAGCAGGTCAGGTCTTGGGCTATGGTGGCCAATGCCATCGGGCAGGCACTTCAAGGAGACCTTGCATGCGACCGTTCGCCATCAAGCACATCGACCACCTGGTGTTGCGGGTCACTGACCTGCAGCGCAGCGTGGCCTTTTACCGCGATCTGCTGGGCTGCAAGGTCAGCCGTGAGCGCCCGGACCTTGGTATGGTTCACCTGGCGACCGGCACGGCCATGATCGACCTGGTGACGCTCGATGGCCCGCTGGGCCGGCCCGGTGGTGCGGCACCCGGGGCAGAGGGGCGCAACCTGCACCACTTCTGCCTGCGCATCGAACCGTTCGACGAACAAGCGCTGATGGCTTACCTGCAAGCGGCCGGGGTGGCGGTTGAGCCGGCAGAAAAACGTTATGGTGCCGAAGGCGAAGGGCTATCGCTGTATTGCTTCGACCCCGATGGCAATCAGGTCGAACTCAAGGGCCCGGTCGAGTTGGCGGCATGACCCAGGTCAACGCGCTCGAACACTGGGTCGATACGCCAGAAGGCAAGCTGTTCGCCCAGGACGTGAAGCCGCAGAACGCACAAGGCGTGCCGATCATACTGCTGCACGACTCGCTGGGTTGCGTTGCCTTGTGGCGTGACTTCCCCAAACAGCTGGCAGCAGTGACCCGGCAGCGGGTCATTGCCTATGACCGACTGGGCTTCGGCCGCTCCGATGCACATCCAGGCCGCTTGCGCCGGGGCTTTGTCGAGGCTGAGGCGGAACAAGGCTTCGCCGCCTTGCTGCGGCAGCTGGAGATTGACGATTTCATCGTCTTTGGTCACAGCGTCGGCGGCGGCATGGCCGTCGGCTGCGCGGCGATCCACGGCAAACATTGTCGAGCCCTCATCATCGAATCGGCACAGGCCTTTGTCGAGGGCCTGACCCTGCAAGGTATTCGCGCTGCGGACCAGCAGTTTGCCGCGCCGGGGCAGCTGCAGCGCCTGACGCGTTATCACGGCGACAAGGCCGAATGGGTATTGCGCGCCTGGGTGGACACCTGGCTGGACGACGCCTTCGCCGACTGGAACCTGGATGCATTGCTGGCGCAGGTGCAGTGCCCGTTGCTCAGCCTGCATGGCGACCAGGACGAATTCGGCTCGCCAGCGCACCCTCGGCGCTTTACCGCATTGGCCGCTGGGCCGAGCGTGATGCGCCTGTTGCCGGGCTGCGGGCATGTTCCGCACCGGGAACAGACCGAGGTCGTGCTGGCCGAGGTGCAACGGTTTCTGGGGTAATGGCAACTGGCGATGCTGGCAAGTGGATATTGCCGTAAAGCCGATTATGCTTCAGTTACCTTGCTGCGATTCGAGGCAGCTGACCTCGTTGTGCTTCGCGCAACCAATGCTAGCCCTTGGGCCTGGGTGCGACGGTGAAATGGGTGTGAGGTACTCCGGCCTTCGATAACGACAAGACGGAGGCATCCCATGGCGGTTCTCGACAGCGCTTCCACGGGCAGTAGCGCGCCCCAACGGGGCATTACCAAGGAGGAGCGCAAGGTCATCTTCGCCTCCTCGCTGGGTACCGTGTTCGAATGGTACGACTTCTACCTGTACGGCTCGCTGGCAGCGATCATCGCCAAGCACTTCTTCGCCGGCGTCAATGAAACCACTTCGTTCATCTTCGCCTTGCTGGCCTTTGCCGCCGGCTTTGCCGTGCGGCCGTTCGGCGCGATCGTGTTCGGCCGCCTGGGCGACATGATCGGGCGCAAGCACACCTTCCTCATCACGATCGTCATCATGGGCCTGTCCACCGCGGTGGTGGGGCTGTTGCCCAGTTACGCGTCGATTGGCGTGGCGGCACCGGTCATCCTGATCACCCTGCGCCTGCTCCAGGGCCTGGCGCTTGGCGGCGAATACGGTGGTGCGGCCACCTATGTGGCTGAGCACGCGCCCAAGGGCCGGCGTGGCTTCTTCACGTCGTGGATCCAGACCACCGCCACCCTCGGCCTGTTCCTCTCGCTGCTGGTGATCCTGGCCTGCCGCACCGCCATGGGCACCGAGGTGTTCGAGGCTTGGGGCTGGCGGGTGCCGTTCCTGTTGTCGATCCTGCTGCTGGCGATTTCGGTGTACATCCGCATGCAGCTCAACGAGTCGCCGGTATTCATGAAGATGAAGGCCGAGGGCAAGGCGTCCAAGGCGCCGCTGACCGAGTCGTTCGCCCGCTGGGACAACCTCAAGGTGGTGATCATGTCGCTGCTTGGTGGCACGGCCGGGCAGGCGGTGGTGTGGTACACCGGGCAGTTTTACGCGCTGTTCTTCCTGCTGCAGATGCTCAAGATCGACCCGCAGACTGCCAACCTGCTGATCGCCGGCTCCCTGCTGATTGGTACACCTTTCTTCGTCATATTCGGCAGCCTGTCGGACCGCATCGGCCGCAAGAAGATCGTCATGGCCGGCTGCATCATTGCGGCGCTGACCTACTTCCCGATCTTCAAGGCGCTGACCGAGTACGGTAACCCGGACGTGTTCGTCGCCCAGGAGCAGAACCCGGTGGTGGTAGTCGCCGACCCTGGCCAGTGCGCGTTCCAGTTCGACCCGGTGGGCAAGGCCAAATTCACCAGCTCCTGCGACATCGCCAAGAGCCTGCTGGCCAAGCGTGCGATTCCTTACACCAACCAGGCAGCCGAGCCTGGCAGCGTGGCGCAGGTTCGCATCGGTGAGCGGGTGATCCCGAGCTTCGACGGCAGCAGCCTGGCGGCCGCCGACCTGAAGACCCAGAGCGATGCCTTTACTGCGACCATGGGCGGTGCCTTGAAAGAGGCGGGTTACCCGGAAAAGGCCGACCCGGCCAAGATCCACTATCCGATGGTGCTGTTGCTACTGACCATTCTGGTGATCTACGTAACCATGGTTTACGGGCCGATCGCCGCCTGGCTGGTGGAGCTGTTCCCGGCACGCATCCGCTACACCTCGATGTCGCTGCCGTACCATATCGGCAACGGCTGGTTCGGCGGCTTCCTGCCGACGGTGGCGTTTGCCATGGTGGCGGCGACCGGGGATATCTATTACGGGCTGTGGTACCCGATCGTGATTGCGGTGATGACGGCAGTGCTGGGGATCTGCTTCCTGCCGGAGACCAAGGATCGGGAAATTACCTAGGCAGGTCCGGCCCCTTCGCGGCTGAAGCCGCTCCTACAGGTGCAGCGCAGGCTTTGTAGGAGCGGCTTCAGCCGCGAAGAGGCCAGTGCAGGAAAAATCAGTCGAAGCACCCTCGCAGCGTGTAGGCATACCCGGTATCCACCTCCTTGGCCTTACCCCGGCTCCAGCGTTTCTTCAGCACGAACTCGAAAGCAGGTTCGTACAAGCCTTCCCTGATCAGCGCCCCGGCCAGTACCTCGACGTCATACCAGCCATTGTCCAGCTCTATGATCGGCCGCCCCGGCACCTGATAGCGCGCCATCAGGTCACCCAGCGTCTTGTTGGTGAAGTGCTGCAGGACACGCCAGGTGTACAGCATCACCGCACGGTTCTCGACCTGCAGCACATAGCCGTTGCGCCGGTGCTTGAGGCGACTGCCGGGTTCGAGCAGGGCCGGTGTGTAGCCATCGAGGGTGAACAGGATGTGGTAGGGCAGGTTGTCGACCCCCGCCAGCGGTATCACCACACCTTCTGCCACGGCCTTGTCGCCGCTGTCGTTGCTGGTGAACTCGCGGGCCAGGTCATCGGACAGGTGGTTTTCGTGTTTGAAACGCTCGAGCAGCTGGATATCGCCCAGCAGGAAGTAGTCGACCAGGTCATTGAGCACTTCGCTGAATTCGTGGCGCATCTGTTTTCCTTATTGTGGCGCACGGGTACAGCTGCAATGTAGCCAATGGCAGCACCGGCTGCCATGGCCGCTGCTCAGTGCTTCTGGGCAATCTGTATCAGGTTGCCGCAGGTGTCGTCGAACACCGCGACGGTGACCGGGCCCAGGTCGGTGGGCTCTTTGATGAACTTCACGCCGGCCTTGCACAGGCGAGTGTACTCGGCCTGGATATCGCGCACGCCGAAGGAGGTGGCCGGAATGCCGTCCTGCTTCAGCGCTTGTTTGTAGATTTTCGCCGCCGGGTGTGCATCGGGCTCCAGCAGCAACTCGACCCCGTTGGGATCGTTGGGTGAGGTCAGTGTCAGCCAGCGATGCTGGCCCATGGGGATGTCGTGCTTGGGCTCGAAGCCGAGGACGTAATGGTAGAAAGCCAGAGCCTTGGCCTGGTCATCGACGAGAATGCTGGTGACAACGATCTTCATAGGCGCATACCGTACCTGCGGGTCGATACTTTCCAGTAAAGACGTTCTGGCCCAAATCACCAGCGAGAGAGTTTTCTGTGAGCATCTGTTCCAGATGGGGTGATGGTGAGCCTGGCGGTAGCCTTGAAAAACATTCAATCCCAGCAGGAGTGATAGTAATGAAAGACATGGTTAAGGATGCAATGTTGGTCACCGCAGGGCTCGCAGGGGCGCAGGAACAGATGATGAGCGGCGATGAGGCTGTACACCTCGATGACGTGCAGGAAAACGCTGATGGTGTATCCAACTCAGCGGCTACTGATGCTCCGGCGACGCTGTCTCGCAAAAAGCGTGGACTGGGTCCAGTCATGGGTATGCCCTGCGCGGATGGGTACAAGAAAGTTGGCGACGAATGTGTAACCTCGAATATCGAGTTCGAATGAGCGGGCCTCATTGTCGGCTTGCCGGCGATGAGGCCCGCACAGATCACAACCAGCCTTTGATTTGCCGCGCCACCGCCTCGGTGGAGATGCCATAGCGATCATGCAAGGTCGGCAACGCACCGGCATCGAGGAACGCATCCGGCAGCGCAATCCCGATGCCCCGTGCCACCGCCTCACGCAGCGCTTCACGGCTGCCGATTTCCATCAGCATGCGCGGGCTGACCTCGTGTTTGGCCAGCACCCGTTCGAAGGCTGCCCGTGTGGTCGAACCCTGTTCCCGGCGCAACATGGCCTGGCCCTGAAACGCCTCGAGGCGCACGCAGTGGTGGCGAGCCAAGGGGGGGCTCGACAGGGGCGAACAGGATTACCGGGTGGCGTGCGTACAGTTGCACCTGAAACGCCGGGCCTTCATGCAGCCCGGCCAGCACGCCGACGTCGATCACGTAGCTTTCCAGGTCTGGCAGTACCGAGGCCGAGTTGCCGATGCGGATCGACAGGTCGATCTGCGGGAAGGCACGGCGATAGGCATCGACCATCTCGATTACATGAAATGGCCCCACGGCACCCAGTTGCAGCTGGCCCCGGCTCAGTGTGCCGGAATCGCGCAACAGCCCGCTGGCTTCGGCTTCCAGCGTCAGCAGTTGCTGGGCAATCGGCAACAGCTGGCGACCTACGCCAGTCAGTTCGATACGCCGGCCACGGCGATGGATCTTCCAGCATCACAATGTGGTGCCACGCCTGTCGGTGCTGAAGAACGTACTGACCGGCCGGCTCGGCGCCATACAGATTGCCATCTGGGGCACGTTGCTGGGTGTGATCTTCGCTATCCCCCTGGCGCTGCTGGCGGCGCGCAACCTGCACAGCAATCGCTGGGTGTATCAAGGCACCCGGCAGTTGTTAAACGTAATACGTAGTATCAATGAACTGATCCGGGCCCTGGTATTTGTCTCGGCGGTGGGCCTGGGGCCGTTCCCCGGCGTACTGGCGCTGGCCGTGAACGGTCTGGGCATGCTCGGCAAGCGCTTTGCCGAGAGCATCGAGGAGATCGATCAAGGCCCGCTCGAAGCCCTGCGTGCCACGGGGGGCTCGACCGTTGCAGGTGATCATGTTCGGCGTGTTGCCACAGGTGGTCACGGCGTGGACCGCGGTGATCCTGCGACAGAAAAATTATGTTCAAGCCTTAGGCAAATCCTTCATCAGCCTGCGGCCCGTTGAAACAGGCTACAAGGTAAAGTGACAGGAAAATTCCAAGGCGCCCGCGAATGGCGCCAACGAGGTGCCTGTGGCTTCCTACACCCTGCGACAACTCAAATACTTCGTCACCACCGTCGAGGCCGGCAGCGTCGCCGAGGCCTCGCGCCAGCTGTATATCGCCCAACCGTCGATCTCTACGGCGATAAAGAGCCTGGAGGAAAGCTTTGGCGTGCAGCTGTTCATCCGCCACCACGCCCAGGGCGTTTCGCTGACGCCCAGTGGCAAGCGCTTCTATGCCAAGACCAAGTCGCTGTTGCAGATGGCGCACGAGTTCGAGCAGAACGCCCTGGCCGACAACGACACCGTGGCCGGGCATATCGACATCGGTTGCTTCGAAACCGTGGCGCCGCTGTATCTGCCGCGGCTGATCGCCGGCTTTCGCGAACGCTATCCGGGGGTGGACATCCGCCTGCGCGATGGTGAGCAGCAGGACCTGATCCAGGGGCTGACTGCCGGCACCTTCGACCTGGCGTTCCTTTATGACCATGACCTGGATGGCACCATCGAAGCCGAACCCTTGATGCCGCCGCAGAAGCCTTATGTACTGCTGCCCGAGAAACACCGCTTTGCCGCCCAGGCGCAGGTGTCGCTGCGCGACCTGTGCCCGGAGCCAATGATCTTGCTGGACGTAGCGCCCAGCCGGACCTATTTCGTCAGCCTGTTCAATGAAATGGGGCTGACGCCGAACATCGTCTTCAGTTCGCCGTCGATCGAGATGGTGCGGGGGATGGTGGGGCAGGGCTTTGGGTTTTCGTTGCTGGTGACCCGACCGCACTCGGAATGCACCTATGACGGGCAGAAGCTGGTGATGATCGACATCGCCGAGCCGGTGGCATTGTCGGGGTTGGCAGCGGCGCACCTGAAGCGGGTGCAGCTGACCAAGCCGGCGCAGTTGTTTGTCGAGTTCTGCCGCGAAGAACTGGCCACGTTCTGAAAAAGCTTCGCGGGCAAGCCCGCTCCCACAGGGTGAGCGCTGACCTCAGGTCCGGCGCAATCCTGTGGGGGCGGGCTTGCCCGCGAATGGGCTGCAAAGCAGCCCTTGGGGGTTATTGAATCACTGCTGATCCGGCACCACCGCAATCACATCGATTTCCATCAGCCATTCGGCCTGGGCCAACCCTGCCACCACAAGCCCGGTGGAAATCGGGAACACGCCCTTCAGCCACTTGCCGACTTCCTTGTACACCGGCTCGCGGAAACGCGGGTCGGTGATGTAGGTGGTGGTCTTGACGATGTGCGACAGGTCCGAACCTGCCTCTTCGAGCAACTGCTTGACGTTCTTCATCGCCTGCTCGGTTTGTGCCCGTGGGTCACCCAGGCCTACCAGCTTGCCTTCGAAGTCGGTGCCGACCTGGCCACGCACATAGATGGTGTTACCGGCCCGCACGGCCTGGCACAGGTCGTTGTCCAGGGTCTGGTTGGGGTAGGTTTCCTTGGTGTTGAACATGCGGATGCGAGTATGGGTAGGCATCAGTGGGCTCCGAGGGTGCTGACGTTGCTGATCGAGTTGTCTTGTTGGTCATCCGCTTCGCGCTGGTCGCGGTCGCGGTAGGCCAGGTAGGTGCGCTGCGTGGCGATGTGGCCGGCGACGTGCTTGGCGTCGTGCCACACGCCCCAGATGAACGACGAGCCACGGCGCGACAGCCAGGGCAGGCCGAGGAAGTACACGCCCGGCTCGCGGGCTACGCCGCGCTGGTGCTGGGGTTTGCCGTTGGCGTCGAAGGTGTCGACCTGCAGCCAGCTGAAGTCCACGCCGTAGCCGGTGGCCCAGATGATGCTGGTGACGCCGGCCTGGGCCAGGTCCAGTTGCTGCAGTGGGTGGGTCATGCACGCAGGGTCAGCCAGGCGCTTGCGCGCTTCGGGCTCCTCCGGCAGGTCCAGGCCGTTGCGCTCGATATAGGCATCGGCGGCATCCAGCAGGGCCAGGTAGTTTTCGTCGCCGCGGTTGATGTTCTCGACCAGGTTGTCCTGGAAGCGCGCCACACCGTTGTCGAACGACTGGGTCAGGCCGACCAGGGTCATGCCCTGGTGGGCGAGGGCGCGGAAGTCCACGGTGTGGCCGCCACGGGCACCGCTGACGGCGATGGTCACGTGCTCGCGGCCCGGCTTGGCGATTTCTGCGTCCCACTCACCGAGCACGCCCAGCCACCAGCAGAAGTCGCGGTTGCGGTAGGCCCGTGGTGGGCGGTCGTGGGCGCCTACCGACAGGTACACCTGGCGCCCGGCGCGCATCAGTTCCTCGGCGATTTGCACGCCGGAAGAGCCGGCACCGACCACGAGTACGGCGCCTTCAGGCAGTTGCTCGGGGTTGTAGTAGGCGGCGGAGTGGATCTGGTGGAGGTTGGCGTCTTTCGGCGCGATGGCCGGGATGACCGGCTTCTGGAACGGGCCAGTGGCAGCCACCACGCGGTTGGCGCGGATCACGCCTTCGTTGGTTTCGATGGTGAAGCCGGGGCGGTCGGCATTGCGTACCACCTTCTTCACTTCGATGCCGGTGCGTACCGGCAGGTTGTACTTGCGTACGTACTGCTCGAAGTAATCGGCGACCTGGTCCTTGCCAGCGAAGGCGTCGGCGTCGAGGTTGAATTCCAGCCCCGGGAAGCGGTCATGCCAGACCGGGCCGTTGGCCACTAGCGAATCCCAGCGGCCGGTGCGCCAGGCCTCGGCGATACGCTTGCGCTCCAGCACCAGGTGCGGCACGCCAAGCTTGTTCAGGTGTTCGCTCATGGCCACGCCGGCCTGGCCGGCGCCAACCACGAGGGTGTCGATTTCGATGTTGTTCAGTGTCATGTCCGAGCCCTTTGTCAGGCGGTTTTTGTCAGGTCGGTTTGGTGGACCGCCGTTACCTGGGGCCAGACTAGGGACGCTCGGAAAATCGCGAAAATAGTATTTAGCTGGGGCTTGCCGATAAAACGGCGAAGGCCCCGACATGCAAGGGCTTGGCCGGGGTTTTCAGTGGTTTGCGGGCGTTACTGACGAGCCTTAGTTTTTTCCTGTTCAAGGCACAGGAAAATGTTGGTTTCGTGGCCCTGAAGGTTCCACCCAGAATGCTGGGCATCGCACAGAACAACAGGAGTTCCACCATGACCTTCTCCATCATCGGGCGCTGCCAGGAAACCGGCCAGGTCGGTATCGCCATCAGCTCGTCAAGCATCGCCGTGGGCGCACGCTGCCCGTGGGTACGTGCTGGCGTCGGCGCAGTTTCCACCCAGAACATCACCTTGCCAGCGCTCGGCCCGCAGATCCTCGATGCCTTGGAGCAAGGCCAGCTGTCGCCAGCTGCCGCGCTGGACCGGGTGCTCAGCGCCAATGGCTGGAGCGAGTATCGCCAGGTCACGGTGATCGACAGTCAGGGCCAAGTGGCGCTGTTCACCGGCAAGGAAGCCCTGGGTGTACACAACGCTGTGGCGGGTGAGCAGTGCGCGGCCGCTGGTAACTTGTTGTCCTCGCTGCAGGTGATCGAGGCCATGGTGAAGGCCTTCGAACAGGCCGGCGGGCATCTGGCTGACCGCCTGCTGGCGGCCATGCATGCGGCGATGGCAGCCGGTGGCGAAGCAGGCCCCGTGCACTCGGCAGCACTGAAGATCGCCGGCGAGCTGACTTGGCCGCTGGTGGACCTGCGTGTGGACTGGGCTGAGCAAGACCCGATTGGTGTTCTCGATGGCCTGTGGCAAGCGTATCGCCCGCAGATGCAGGACTATGTCACCCGCGCCCTCGACCCAACCGCCGCGCCGAGTTATGGGGTGCCGGGCGATGAGTGAATTCAGCAGCCGCGCCCTGTTGGAGCGGCTGATCGGCATTGCCACGGTCAGCCGCGACTCCAACCTCGAGCTGATCGGTTTCATCCACGACTACCTGGCCGAGCTTGGCGTGGAGTGCGAACTGTTCCACAACCCTGAAGGCACCAAGGCCAACTTGTTCGCCACCATCGGCCCCAAGGATGTCGGTGGTGTGGTGCTATCCGGGCATACCGATGTGGTGCCGGTGGAAGGCCAGGCCTGGACGCTGCCGCCCTTCGCCTTGACCGAGCGCGACGGGCGCCTGTATGGCCGTGGCACGGCTGACATGAAGGGTTTCATCGCCTCGGTGCTGGCTGCGGTGCCAGCGTTCCTTGCGCAACCGCTGCGCATGCCGGTGCACCTGGCGTTCTCCTATGACGAGGAAGTCGGCTGCCTGGGCGTGCGCTCGATGCTGGCCGCACTGGAAAAGCGACCGCACAAGCCGCGCCTGTGCCTGATTGGTGAGCCTACCGAACTCAAGCCGGTGCTTGGCCATAAGGGCAAGCTGGCGATGCGTTGCGAGGTCCACGGTGCGGCGTGCCACTCGGCATACGCACCTTACGGGGTAAATGCTATCGAGTACGCTGCGAAGCTGATCGGCAAGCTGGGTGAGATCGGTGATGCCCTGGCCTTGCCGGCACATCACGACACGCGCTTCGACCCACCGTTCTCCACGGTGCAGACCGGGGTGATCAAAGGGGGCAGGGCACTGAACATCGTGCCGGAAGAGTGTGTGTTCGATTTCGAGGTGCGCGCCTTGCCGGGGTATGCAGCACAGGCGGTGGCCGACCAGTTGCAGACCTACGCCGAGACTGAGTTGCTGCCACGCATGCGCAAGGTGAACGCTGCCAGTGCCATTCGCCTGCAACCGCTGAGTGCATACCCTGGGCTGGCCACGTCAGCCGACAGTGAGGCCGCGCGGCTGGTGGCATTGGTCAGCGGCTCGGATGACTTCGGCACCGTTGCGTTTGGCACCGAAGGTGGCTTGTTTGACCAGGCTGGTATTCCGACCGTTGTGTGTGGGCCAGGCAGCATGGATCAGGGGCACAAGCCTGATGAATTCGTCAGCGTCGAGCAGTTGCTGGGCTGTGATGCGATGTTGCTGAGGTTGGTGGACTACCTCAGGCAGGATTGACCGGGTTGGACCTTTCGCGGGTAAACCCGCTCCCACAGTGAAATCACAGCCCTTGCGGGCAGCGCTGGACCTGTGGGAGCCGGCTTGCCGACGATGGGCCGCAGCGCGGCCCTGATGGCTTAGAAGGTCGCCTTGACCTGCAGGCCAACCACCAGCGCGTTGTCGATGTCCTTCCCGGAGAACGCCCCTGGCTCGATGATGTACTGCACATCCGGGCGCAGGTTCAGCCACGGCGTGGCCTGGTAGCCATAGCTCAGTTCGATCAGCTGCTCGGCATTGTCGATGTTGGGGAACTGCTGCCCGGCATTGAATGCAGCGTCTTCCAGCACATCACGGCTACGCGGGTTCGGCACGGCGCGGCCATAGCCCAGGGCCACGGTATCGCGCGGGCGGCCTTCGAACGGCTTGTACAGCACCACACCAGCGCCATACCACTTGGTGAACGGCGAGGCGGCCTCGCTCGATGCCGAGTATTGGCCAAAGGCGTGCAGGCTGCGGCCTGGCGAACCGGCGTCGTTCCATACTGCCTGGTCGACCAGCAGGTAGTGGCCACCGCGACCAGACACTTCCTTGGTGCTGTCGACGCGCTTCACGTCGGAGCTGTCGTAGTAGTAACCCAGCTTGTATTCACCCGGCAGTTCGCCCTGCAGCTTGTAAACCAGCTCCACGGGTACCACGGTACCGGTAGTGTGCTTGGGCCCCAGGTGCCAGGCTCGGCTGGAGTTGCCATTGCTTTGCGGGTCGACGTTGAACGCCGCCACACGCAGCTGCCAGGATGGTGACAGGTCGTACTTCACGCGCACGCCGAGGTGGGCGTTGGGGTAGTTGGTCCAGCCGCTGCCGCCAGACATGTTCAGCGGGTGGCCGCAGAAGCCGGCGTTCATGAAGTTGCACAGGATGCCGCTGTCCAGGCCGCCGAGGTCGTTGCCCATGGCCATGTAGCCGAGCTTGACGTTGAGTGCCGGGGTGAACAGGGTGCGCTCGTAGCTCAGTTCGGTCAGGCGGGTGTACAGGCCACCGTAGTTTTCCTGGATCGGCAGGCGGTTGCCGACCAGGTCTTCCGAGGCGCTGTTGCCGCGGCGGTCGTTGATGGTCAACTGGACCTTGCCGCCGTTTTCCAGGCCGTACAGCTTCGACAGGTCGAACTGTGCGCCGAGCTTGATGTTCTGCGAATAGCGCGCCGAACGGTGCAAACCGCCGTGGGCGTTGTAGGCGGTTTCACCGCTGTAGTCGCCGGTGATCTTGACGCCGTCTTCCTCGAGCTGGTGACGCAGCCCGCCCCAGTCACCGGTCATGGTGCTGCGGTTCAGCAGGTCGGCGTCGGCCAGGGCAGACGTGCTGGCCAGGGCCAGTAGCAGGGTTGGGGTAATGCGGATAGCGGATGGCATTGCTGTGTCTCGTGTTGTTTTCGGGGGCCATTCGCGAACAAGCCCGCTCTCACAGGGATCAGGAGAGAACCTGTGGGAGCGGGCTAGCCCGCGAATGCAGCGACGCGGTCTTACGGCAGTGCGTAAGAAATCACATAGTCGCCACGATCAGTCGACTGGCGTGCACCGCCAGCGGTGATCACCACGTATTGCTTGCCGGTTTTCGGCGAAACGTAGGTCATCGGGCCGCCCTGGCTGCCCACAGGCAGGCGGGCTTTCCAGATTTCGTTACCGTTGCTGCTGTCGTAGGCGCGCAGGTAGAAGTCCTGGGTGCCGGCGATGAAGACCAGGCCGCCTTGGGTCGACAGGGTGCCGCCGAGGGTCGGCAGGCCGATCTTGATTGGCAGATGCATGCGGATGCCCAGGGGACCGGTGTCTTCCACGGTGCCGACCGGTACCTGCCAGGCGATCTGGCGCGACTTCATGTCGATGGCGGTCAGGGTACCGAATGGCGGGGCCTGGCAGGGAATGCCGGCAACCGACAGGAAGCGGTTCTTGTTCACCGCGTACGGGGTGCCCTTGAGCGGCACGGCGCCCATGCCGGTGTTCAGCGCTTCGCCACCGGATGCGGCGTCACCTTTGTTCTGCGACGGGATCATCTGGATCCACAGGCCCAGGCGCATGTCGTTTACGAAGATGAAACCATGTACCGGGTCGGTGGAGATGCTCCCCCAGTTCATGCCACCCAGCGAACCTGGGAAGCTCAGCGACAGGTCGGTACCCGGCGCGGTGTACAGGCCGTCGTAGCGCATCTTCTTGAAGTCGATACGGCACAGCAGCTGGTCATACGGAGTGGCACCCCACATGTCCGATTCGCTCAGGGTTTGCGCGCCGATCTGCGGCATGCCGACCGATTTGGGCTGGGTTGGGGAGTACGGCTCGTTGGGGATGTTGCTTGGCTTGACCGGTACTTCGTCGACCTGGGTCAGCGGTTTGCCGGTGGCACGGTCGAGTACGTAGATCTGCCCGGCCTTGGTGCCGATCACCACCGCAGGCACGGACTTGCCGTCGTCCTTGGTGAAGTCGATCAGGCTTGGCTGCATGGGCAGGTCGAAGTCCCAGAGGTCGTTGTGCACGGTCTGGAAGACCCACTTCTGGTTGCCGGTGGTGGCATCCAGGGCCAGTACGGACGCGCCGTAGGTGTGGTCCAGCTTGTTGCGTTCAACGCCATAGATGTCGGTGGACGACGAGCCCATTGGCAGGAACACGGTGTTCATCGCCGGGTCGTACGACATCGGTGCCCAGCTGTTCGGGGTGCTGCGCACGTAGGTGCTGTCACCTTCTGGTGCCTTGCGGTCTTCCGGGTTGCCCGGGTCGAAGGCCCAGCGCATTTCACCGGTGATCACGTCGAAACCACGGATCACGCCGCCAGGCATGTCGGTCTGGACGTTGTCGGCGACGCGGCCGCCAACCACCACGGTGGTACCGGCCATCAACGGTGCGGAAGACAGCTGGTAGTAGGAGTCCGGCACGTCACCCAGGCCGGCCATCAGGTTGACCTGGCCGTTGTTGCCGAAGCCCTGGCAGAACTCGCCGTTGTCGGCGTCGACGGCAATCAGGCGGCCGTCGATGGTGTTGGTCAGCAGGCGGCGCTGGCAGTTGGCACCGGCCGCGACGCTACCGCCGGTGATCGGCGAGCTGTTCGGCTGGGTCGGCTGGGCGATCGCGGCAGTGGCGTCGAAGTAGGCCATGCCACGGCAACGCTGCCAGACCTTGGACTGGGCGTTGATCGCGTTCTTCCACAGCTCTTTGCCGGTGTCGGCGTCGAGGGCGATCAGGTTGTTGTGCGGGGTGCAGATGAACACCTTGTTGCCGATCTGCAGCGGGGTCAGCTGGTCTTCGGCACCGTTGCCGTCACTGATGGCGACGTCACCGGTGTGGTAGGTCCAGGCCACCTTGAGCTTGTTTACGTTGTCGCGGTTGATCTGGTCCAGCGCGGCGAAGCGGCTGCCACCCTCGGTGTTGCCGTAGTGGGCCCAGTCTTTCTGCTCCTTGCCGGTTTCTACCGGGGTCATGCCCGGGCCTTTGCCGGTAGGGGCAACGCTTGGGTGAGCGACGAACATGTTGCCAGCGGCGATCACCAGCACCACGGCTAGCACGCCGGCGATGCCGTAGGCACCACGGCCGGCGCTGGCGCCATTGGCGCGGGCCAGCATCGGGTAGACCAGCGCCACCACCATGCCGATCGCGGCGAACATGAACAGGCGCGAGAACAGCGGCCAGAACACCAGGCCAGCGTCGATCAGCGCCCAGATCGCGGTACCGACCAGAAACGCCGCATACAGCCAGGCGCCGGCCTGCTTGCGACGGGCGATGAGAATACCGGCGATGGCCATGGCCAGGCCGCCGATCAGGAAGTACCAGGAACCGCCCAGGCCGGCGAGCTTGACGCCGCCAGCAGCCAGGAGGAGGCCAAGCAGGGCGACGATCACGCCCAAACCGACCAGGATGATGTTTGTGGCGCCAGAGGCGCGCGGTGTTTCGTTCATGCCAGGGATCTCAGCAGGTGGAATGTGCGCAGTTTAAGCCCTTAGCTTGCTAATTAACAAGTTAGTACATAATTTTATGAGACTTATTGTCGCAGGGCTGAACTTGCGAAGATGTGGCTAAAAGTTTAGATCATGCGCCAAAAAATGCAGTGAACAGGGTGCTTGAGCGGCATGTGAATGTGACGGCTTAGACTTTTGTAGCATGAACGAAGGGTGTTTCAATGGCTCGGCCATGGAGTGCCGATGCCATAAAACACTGCAAGCCAGATGGTCGGCTGCCCCTGGGCAGTCCATTCCACGCGGTGCCGGCAACGCGCAGGGATGTCCAGGCAATCGCCAGGCACCAGCAGGCGGGTGTAGGCCTCATGCTCAAGACGGAGCCCCGCGCTGCCGGCCAGCAACATGATCCATTCGCCTTCGGCCTGGTCGTACCAGTAGCCGGGCGGGCTCGCCTGACCGCAGGAAACAATACGTTCCACGCGCAAGCCAGGGCGCTGCAGAAGTTCATCGACCCGCTCGCCAGCGGCAGGGTCGCAATGGGGCAGGGCATGGAGCAGATTGCTGATGGTCATGGGCTGTTCTCGCGCGGGTGGAGGTATTTCCACTATGGACCTGATCGCTCTGCTGTGCGCTTCTTGACCCGCCTTGTGGATTGTAGGAGTGTTCCGAAATCTAAAACTGGAGTGCCTATGGACAAGCTCCTGGCGATGAAGATGTTTACCGCGACAGTCGATGCCCAGGGCTTTTCCGCGGCGGCGCGCAGGCTCGGCGTGGCTACGTCGTCGGTGACGCGCCTGGTCGATGCACTGGAGGCGGAACTCGGCAGCACCTTGCTCAACCGCTCCACGCGCCAGGTCAGCCTGACCGAAGCGGGTGCACGTTATTATGCGCGGGCAAGGGACATCTTCGACGCGCTGGAAGAAGCCGATGCCAGCGTCGCCGACCGTGGTGATGAGCCGGTCGGCGTGCTGCGCTTGTGCCTCCCGGTGGAGTTCGGTCGCCGTGTGATTGCGCCGCACCTGGGTACATTCCTGGCGAGGCACCCCTCATTGGAGCTGGACATCGACATGAGCGATCGGCTCGATGACTTGCTCGACGGCCGCTACGATCTGTCCATTCGCTTGGGCGATCCGCAACCGAACGACGAACTGGTGTGCCGGCAACTCGGCCGCTTCCAGCGCTGGCTGGTGGCAAGCCCGGATTACCTGGCCCGACGTGGTGCACTGCTGCACCCCGAGCAGTTGCTGCAGCATGCCTGCCTGCGTTTTCGCTACGGGCAGAAGGCGCGCGCCTGGCGCCTGCAACGCGCACATGAGGTGCTGGAACTGGAAGTGAGTGGGCCGTTGCGCAGCGCCAACGCCGACCTGTTGCGTGAAACAGCGCTGGCCGGCAGCGGTATCGCCTTGCTGGCCGACTGGCTGGTGCGTGAAGAGGTCGCCGCCGGGCGGCTGCAACGGCTGCTCGCGGACTGGCAAGTCAGCCCGGGCAATGCCAACGACAGCATCAATGCCTTGTACTTGCCGAACCACCGTGGCTCACGGCGGGTCAACGCCTTCATCGGTTTTTGCGAAGGCCTGCTCAAGCCCTGATCCCTGCCGTTGCGCTAGGCGCAAAGCCCCGTTGCGCCAGGGCCGGATTCTCTCACCGGCAAGCGCCCGGTAAGGTGCCCGGCATACACCAACCCGATGCCGAGGTACCTCGCATGAATTCCTCCCTTGCCGCTGCCCAGCCAGCCCATGCCGGCCTCAGCCGTGCCTTGGTCGCGCTGCTGGCGTTCTGCTGTGGCGCGATTGTCGCCAATATCTATTATGCGCAGCCCATCGTCGGGCTGATAGCCCCGGACCTGGGCCTGTCCACCGAGCGTGCCAGCCTTATCGTGTCGCTGACCCAGCTGGGCTACGCGCTGGGCTTGCTGCTGTTGGTGCCGCTGGCCGACCTGGTGGAAAACCGCCGCTTGATGATCATCACCGCCGTGCTGGCCTGCGTCAGTCTGTTGCTGGCGGGGACCAGCAGCAGCGGCCAGGGGCAACTGTTCCTGGGCTATGCCTTGCTGATCGGTTTCAGCTCGGTGGCCGTGCAGATGCTCATTCCATTGGCCGCGCACCTTGCGCCTGAGCAACAGCGCGGGCGGGTGGTGGGCAACATCATGGGTGGCCTGTTGCTGGGCATTCTGCTGGCGCGGCCGTTGTCGAGCCTGGTCGCTGACCACTTTGGCTGGCGCACGGTGTTCATTGGCGCTGCCGGGTTGATGTTGGCCATCATCCTGTTGCTGGCGTTCACGCTGCCACGCCGGGTGCCTGAGCACAAGGCGAGTTATGCCGGGCTGATGCTGTCGTTGGTTGCGCTACTGCGCCAACACCCGGTGCTGCGTCAGCGCTCGCTGTACCAGGCGTTGATGTTCGCAGCGTTCAGCCTCTACTGGACCGCGGTACCGTTGGCCTTGGCCACCGAGCATGGCCTGTCGCAAAGTCAGATCGCCTTGTTTGCCTTGGTCGGCGCGGTGGGCGCCATCGCTGCGCCCATGGCGGGCCGCCTGGCCGACGCCGGTCATGCCCGTGCCGGTTCCTTGTTGGCGCTGGTGTTGGCGCCGGTGGCACTGCTGATGGGGTTGACCACGCCCGGCTACAGCGTGATTGGCCTGGGGCTGACCGGCGTGCTGTTGGACTTTGCGGTGCAGATGAACATGGTCATCGGCCAGCGAGAGGTGTATGCACTGGACCCGGCCAGCCGCGGGCGGCTGAATGCGCTGTACATGACCAGCATCTTCCTGGGCGGGGCAGCGGGGTCGGCGGTGGCCAGTGCGGTGTTCGCCCAACAGGGCTGGCAGGGGGTGGCGCTGGTAGGGGCGGCATTGCCGGGCATGGCGCTGGTGGTCTTCCTGTGGGTGTCGCGGCGCGCTTGAGAGGGAGCGCTCAGCGCCCATTTCGCCGGCAAGCCGGCTCCCACAGGAAAGCGGCAGCTGGCTTGCCAGCGATGGGGCTACCAGTGTCACCGGCCCAAGGGCAAGGCCACGCCAATCAAAGCGAACAGGCTGCCGCAGCAACGGTTGAATCCTTTGCCGCCCTTGGCCAGCCATGGCCGGATACGAAACGCCAGGCGCGCCAGCAGGTATTCGACCACGCATTCCACGCTGGCAAAGGTCGCAGCCATCATCGCGAACTGCACCAACAGCCCCCGCTGCGGATCGATGAACTGCGGCAGGAAGGCACCGTAGAACAGCAGTACCTTGGGGTTGGCGATGGCAGACAGCAGGCCCTGACGGAACATCCCCAGGTTGCTCAGGCGTGCAGCGCGCTCGGTCATCTCCAGATGCAGAGCAGGGCTGCGCCAGAGCTGAATGCCCAGCCACACCAGATAGGCGCCGCCCACCCACTTGAGCACAGTCAGCACCGAGGCTGATGTCTGCAGCAGTGCCGTCAGCCCGAACATCGCCAGGGCAATCAGGGCACTGAAGCCGAACACCCCGCCGAAGATGGTGAACAGCGTGCGGCGCGCGCCATACCGTGCGCCGTGGGTCAGGGCGAGCAGGCTGTTCGGGCCTGGCGTCAACGACAGGCCGATGCTCGCCAGCAGGTAGATGAACCAGGTATCCAGAGCCATGATGTGTGCCTTGGGTATTCACGAGCGGCCAGTCTATGCGACGGTGCTGCAAGTGAAGGGTATGATCTGGACATTCAATGGTGTTTTCTGGACCTGTTTCGAATGCCCCCTGATATCCGCCTGCTGATCCTGCCGTTGCCGGATTTCGCCTTGCTGCCGTTCGGTGCGTTTCTTGACAAGCTGCGCTTCAGCGCAGACGACGAGGACTACAGCCAGCAGCGCTACTGCAGCTGGACCCTGGCCAGCCTCAGCGGCGAGCCGGTGCCGTCGAGCAGTGGCGCGGTGATGCAGGTGCAGGCCACTACCGAACAGCTGCAGTGGGATGACTACGACTACCTGGTGCTGTTCGGCAGCCGCAATGCCGAAGCCACCGCTGCATTGGCGCCCCATTACAAGCGCATGCTCAAGCGTGCGGCCAAGGCGGGGGTGAAACTGGTCGCCATCGACAACGCCGCCTTCTTGCTGGCCGCCTGCGGGCTGCTGGACGGCCACAAGGTCGTGGTGCACTGGCGCCATGAGGCAGAGTTCCGGGCATGTTTCCCGCACCTGCAAGTGCTGCGTGAGCAGTTGTACTGCATGGATGGCGCGCGCATCACCTGCGCCGGTGGCACGGCAGCCATCGACCTGGCGGTGGAACTGCTGGCGCGCACCTGTGGGCGCGCCCGGGCACTCAAGGGCCTGGCCGACATGCTTGTCGACGAATCGCGTGACAGTCGCCATGCCCTGCGTTCGCTGGAAACTGTTGCGGGGTAGGGGCGCCAGGTGCAGCGCGCGCTGGCGCTGATGCGCCATCACCTGGGGGCACAGTGGTCGATCGAACAGCTGGCTGCGGAGCTGGGCATCAGCCGGCGTCAGCTGGATCGTCAGTTTCAGGCCAGCCACGGCATGAGCGCCAAGGCCTGGTGGCTGGAAATGCGCCTGCAGCAGGCACGCTGGCGATTGCTCAACTCCAGCCACAGCCTGGCGCAGATCGCCGATGAGGTTGGGTTGGGGGATGCCAGTTACCTGGGCAAGTGTGTACGCCGGCGGTTTGGCTGCACGGCGCTAGCGTTGCGCAAAAGTACTTCGCACACCGTGTAGGAGCGGCCTTGCGTCGCGAAAGGGTCGCGTAGCGGCCCCGGCGATATCAGTTGCAACGCTGAAGCCCTGGGGCCGCTACGCGACCCTTTCGCGACGCAAGGCCGCTCCTACAGGGTCATTGCGGTGTGCCGAACAAGCCGGTCCAGTAGATGCCCGCATCGCTCTTCGGGTCCACCGCATAGGCCGCGCCCATCTCGCGGAAATCTGCGTTCATCAAGGTAGCGCAGTGCCCGGGGCTGTCCAGCCAGCCATCCACCACCTTCTGTGCCGTGTCACGGCCGGCAGCGATGTTTTCGCCAATCTGCCGATACAGATAACCAGCCAGCTCTGCCCGGTCACCAGGCGTGCGCCCGTCCTTGTCGATATGGTCGAAGAAGTTCTGGTTGGCCATCGCCCGCGTGTGGTTCGCCGCCACGCCCGCCAGTGCGGTGCTCCAGCTCAACGCCGGCGCTGCGGGGAATGGCTGGCCACCGCACTGGTGGGGGGCCTTGCGCGCGCTGTTGATGGCCTGCAGCAGCTTCTGCCCTTCGGCCTGCCAGTCGCCCAGGCGCCCGCTGAGCAGGGGCCGGGCAAGCACGATGCGCCAGTCGCGGCCTTCCTGGCTGACGCCGATATCGACGAACTGCGGGTCGAGCACCACCTGGCAGAAGCTCTCTTTGATGGCATTCATGGCCGCGTTCGCATCACGCGGGCCAGACAAACTGATGGCCTGGACGTTGACCATTGGGTAGGCCGCACGGCTCATGGCCTGCTGCAGGTCGCGTGTACCTTCCGGCGACAATGCCAGGCGCGTATCGCTGTTGAGCGGCGGCAGTTCCACCGACACCTCGTCGCCGCAGCGCTGGGCCTGGCTGCGGTAGGTATTGATCGAAGCGATCAGCTGCGCCTCTTCGCCGGTGACGGCCAGGGCTCCGGTTGACATGACCAGGCCCAGCGACAAGGCGGCAACGGTTGACACGACGCGCATGTGGATCTCCCTGTGACTGGCAGCGTCTTGGTATGCGCTGCTCATCCTACACAAGCGCAAGGCTTTTGGCCCAGTCTCGTGCAAAGCAAAGGAAACGCCAGCAATGACTTGCTGGCGGCAAAAGAGGGAGTAGACCGGTGAGCGCCAGAAAAGTGCGATGGCGTGTCAACGCGCCAGTGCCTGGTTCGGTTTGTAGAACAGAAAGTGCCGGGTTTCGGCCGTCTTGCGATAAGCCTTGGCCCAGTCCGGATGCACGTTGCGATCATGGAAATACAGCGCGCCCCCGGTCGGGTCCTTGAGCTGCTGGTTCAATGCCTTGCGCGCGATTTCCTTGGCCACGTCGTACCGCTGCGCTTCCTCGACCTGGTCGGGGCGCCCGTCACACCACCAGGAGAACTGGCAGGCCTTGGTCTCCACACCCTGCTTGACCACGCCGCAAATGGTGTCGGGGAAGCCATCGTGGCCTAGCCGGTTGAGTACCACGCTGGCCACCGCGGTCATGTCCTGGGCATCGGCGCCCTTGGCTTCCCAATAGATGGTACGAGCCAGGCAGGTGATGCTGTCGTCCATCGGCGCCTGGCCTGCCGGGTCCACCGCCTGCACCTCGCCCGGGGTGATGGTTTCCGTTCTTTTCGGCGGCGGGGCATCCTCCACCACCTTTTTCTCCAGCTTTTCTGCCTTGTCTTCGGCCACTGCGGCCTTGGCGCTGTCGGCGGCATGCAACGGGCCTGCAAGCAGGGTCGAGGTCAAGGCGATCACCATCCACGAGAGGCGCATGGTCGAGCTTCCGAAGTGTGGGCTGAATCACAGTCTAGCCAAGCGGCTTCACTTCAGCGCAAGCATTAGCACCAAAGGCAAGGTCACGGCGGCCAACACGGTTTGCAAGGCGATGATGGTGGCCATCAGCGGCGCGTTGCCGCCCATCTGCCGCGCCATGACGTAAGACGACGAAGCGGTCGGCAGGGCCTGGAACAGCACCGCCACTACCGCTGCCTGGCCACCCAGCCCAAGCAGGCGACACAGGCCCCAGGTGGTCAGCGGCATGACCAGGAACTTGAAGGCCGATGCCGCCAGCAGTGGCCGCACGTGCTGGCCGAGGCTGGCGCCGCCGAGGGCGGCACCCACGCACAGCAGGCCCAGGGGCAGGGCGGCCTGGCCCAGCGCTTTGACCGTTGGCTCCAGACCTGCTGGCAGCCCCAGGCCAGTGACCCGCAGCAACAGGCCACCGGCGCAGCCGACAATCAGCGGGTTGGCGAAAATGGCCCGCAACACGGTGGCTGGCGCGCTGTGGCGCGCGCTGAAACGGGCGAACACCAGCACGCAAAGCAGATTGACCAAGGGCACGATGGCGGCGTTGGCCACGGCCGCCAGGGCAATCCCGGCGCTGCCGTAGATACCGGCGGCGAGGGTGGCGCCGATGTAGTTGTTGAAGCGCACGCCGCCCTGGAACACCGAGGTGAAGTCGGCGCCCTCGTGGTTCACCGCACCCTGATAGAGCACCAGCAGCACGGCACCCAGCAAGGTCGAAAGCATCAGGACGCCGACCATGCCCAGCACCGGCACGCCATCGAGGTCGGCCGTGGCCAGGCCATGCAGGAACAACGAGGGCAGCAGCACGTAGTAGCTCAGGCGTTCGGCACCAGGCCAGAACGACTCGGCAAGGAAACCACGGATGCGCAGGAAGGTGCCCAGGGCGATCAGCAGGATGATGGGTACCAGGGTGGTCAGCAGCAGGTGGAGCATGGGTGTGATTCCGTGGTCGGGTACGGGCACAGGTTAGCGCGGCTGACTGGTTGGGAAAAACGTTGAATTCTGCAGTGACTGTTGATAAAAACTGTACGTTCAGGCCTCCATGGCGGTCTTCAAAACAGCTGTCAGGTGCCGCCGCTGGCTCTTTTCATGTTCCAGCAACACCACCCGCCGCACCAGTTGCGGCTCGCCAAATGGCAGGCAGGTCGCCGCTGGCAAGCGCTGCAGGTCGTCATCGGCCATGGGAATGATCGCCACCCCCAAGCCCATCACGGCCATGCGCGCCAGCGCTTCCTGGCTGTCCAGCTCCATCTGTTCGCTGACCTGCAGATGTTGGCGGCGCAGCTCCTGCTCGATCTGCCGCCCGGCCCAGGCACGCTTGTCGAAGCGCAGGAATGGCTGGCTGGCCAGCAGCTGCGGCAGGCTCTGGCCTGCCAGGTCGGGGCTGGCGATTGCCCAGAAGCGGTCTTCGAACAGGGGCGTGAAGCCCAGGCTCTGTGGGTAGGGGCTGACCGGTTCCGTGGTGATCGCCGCATCCAGCTCGCCATCTTCGACGCGCCGTGCAAGCTCGGCAGACATCCCGGAGTTGACGCTGATGTGCAGTTCCGGGTGATGAGCCTTGATCCATACCAGGGCCTTGGGCAGGCGTCGGGCCAGTACGGTGTGAATCGCCCCCAGGCGTAGCCGGCCACGCAGGCTCGCGCCGCTGGCCATGGCATCGGCCAGTTCGTCGTAGGCGGCCAGGATGTGCTCGGCCCGCGCCACTGCCAGTTGCCCGGCCTCGGTCAGCACCACCTGGCGGCGGCTGCGGTCGAACAGCGCGACCTTCATTTCGTCTTCAAGGGTCTTGATGTGCAGGCTCACGGCTGAAGGGGTAAGGCTGAGGAGGTCGGCGGCACGGGCGAACGTGCCGTGGCGGGCGATGGTCACCAAGGTGCGCAGGGCTTTGAGGGACACGCGAACGGGCTCCGGGCGGCAAGGGAAGTGTTTCAGTCTGTGGCTGGATGGAATGCCTGGCAAGCTGCACAGTCTGATAAGTCACGTGGGTACGAAACCCGCCTATTCCAAGCCATGGAGAAACGACATGAAAGCAGTAGTCTTCACCGCTTTGCTGGCCTCGGCCGGTCTCGCCCAGGCCGCGCAGACGGTGGAACTGAAGCTGGCCGGGGCGGATGGCCCGGGCAAGTCGATCGGTACCATCAGCATTGAGCAGAACACGTACGGCACCGTGCTTACCCCAGACCTCAAGGACCTGCCGCCGGGCGTGCATGGTTTCCACCTGCACCAGAAGGGTTCCTGTGCAGCGGCAGAGGAAAACGGGAAACCGGTGCCAGCGGGCGCGGCGGGTGGGCACTGGGACCCGGATTCCACCAATGCACACAAAGGCCCCTATGACGACAGCGGCCACCGCGGCGATTTGCCGGCACTGTATGTCGGTGCCGACGGCAAGGCCACTTACCCGGTATTGGCACCCCGCCTCAAGGCTACCGACTTCAAAGGCCATGCACTGATGGTGCATGCCGGTGGCGACAACCACAGCGACCACCCCGAGAAGCTCGGTGGTGGCGGCGCCCGTGTGGCCTGCGGTGTGGTTCAGTAAAGCGCGACAGGGCCAGGCAGTGGAGCAGCTGGCCCCCCCCGAGGTTGCCCTCGAGTTGCCTGATCTGCGTGCTTACCGCCGCCTGGGTCACGCCCAGCTCGCGGGCTGCCAGGGTGACACTGCTGTAGGGCTGCTCAGGGCTGGCGCTCGGCTACTGCACGCAATGTACGCAGGGTCACCACCGGGGCGTCGACGACGAAGCGGTTGGCCAGCCAGCCCGGCACGTCCCCGGCAGGGTCCGCCTGCAACTGGTAGGTCACCTCGGTTTCCCGCTCGCCGAGTGGCTTCATGATCCATTCGCCCGACAGGTGCTGCACGCGGATCAACCCTGGTTCTTCGGGCAAGCGGCCCGGCTCGGCGCTCAGGTGCCGCACCAGGGTGCCATCATCCAGGCGCTCGGTGCGGACCTTGAGAATGACGTCGCGCGGCAGGGTCGGCCACGGCAGGTTGGTGGTCAGGTAAACCCAGGTGCTGTCGCCATCCACGTCCAGCAAGCGCATCTGCTCGCAGGCGTACAGCCATTTGCACGCAACCCGCAGGTTCTCCTGCAGGTCGGTGAGGGTACGCACGCTGGCTTTCATGGTGCTGACGCCGCGAAACTGCTGGTAGGGCGAGTCGGCCACCCCCCTGAGGTACACGCGGATGCCCTCGCGATCGTAGGCGATCTTCCAGTTGTCGGCCGCCAGGCTGGCGGTGCAGACAAGCAGTATGGCAAGTATCAGGCAGCGGTTCATGGTGAGTACCGCGCGACGGGGCCGGGCTGTTCAGTATGCGCGGCAAACAAAAAGCCCGCCAGGTGGCGGGCTTTCGGGCATCAGCCTGAACTCAACGCTGTGGGTTGAGGGTCAGGTGAACGTGACGGTTGACGTCCTTGTACAGCAGGTAGCTGAACTTGCCTGGGCCACCGGCGTAGCAGGCCTGCGGGCAGAAGGCGCGCAGCCACATGAAGTCGCCGGCTTCCACTTCGACCCAGTCCTGGTTCAGGCGGTACACCGCCTTGCCTTCCAGCACATACAGGCCGTGTTCCATGACGTGGGTTTCAGCGAACGGAATTACGCCGCCCGGCTGGAAGGTGACGATGTTGACGTGCATGTCGTGACGCATGTCGGCCATGTCGACGAAGCGGGTGGTGACCCAGCGGCCTTCGGTGCCGGGCATTTCGATGACGGTGGCGTTGTCGCGGTGGGTGACGAACGACTCAGGTACGGCCAGGCCTTCGACTTTCTGGTAGTGCTTGCGCAGCCAGTGGAAGGTGACGTTGGCCTTGCTGTTGTTCCGCAGGCTCCACTCGGCGCCCGGGGCCAGGAAGGCATAGCCGCCTGGGGTCAGGGTGTGGTGCTTGCCTTCGACGGTGATGTCCAGTTCGCCTTCGACGATGAACACCACGGCTTCGGCGTTCGGGTCCAGCTCAGGGCGCTCGCTGCCGCCTTCCGGGGCCACTTCGACGATGTACTGCGAGAAGGTTTCGGCAAAACCGGTCAGCGGGCGGGCGATGACCCACATGCGCATCTTGTCCCAGAACGGCAAGTGGCTGGTGACGATGTCACGCATCACGCCTTTAGGGATGACGGCATAGGCTTCGGTGAACATGGCACGGTCAGTCAGCAGCTCGGTCTGAGCTGGGTGCCCACCGTGGGGGGCGAAGTAGGAGTGGTTCGACATGAGCGGTCTCGACTTGTTGTTCTCTCCCCGTGCCTTGGACCACACCGGCCGGTGCGTGCAGGGGATGTGCGGACAGCATAGGGGGCAGCCCGCGTCATCCACAAATTAAATGTTGAAATACTCGACATTCAGTTACTGAATGCGAACCTTACGCCCTGCATGGGCCTCGGGCAGCCGGTCGCCTTGGCCGAAGAGCTTGTGCCGCAAGGTGCCGTCGGTGTAGCCCAGTGGGTAGCGGCCGCGGCGCTGCAGTTCCGGAACCAGCAGCTCCACGACGTTGGCCAGGTCGTCTGGTTGCACGGCGTAGGTGAGGTTGAAACCATCGATGCCGGTCTGGTCGAGCCAGTGTTCCAGTTGGTTGGCAACCTCGCTGGGCGAGCCGACCAGCACCGGGCCACGCCCGCCCAGGCCGACGAATTCGGCGGCTTCGCGCACGGTCCAGCGGCGGTTCGGGTCGGCGGCGGTGAAGGCGGCCAGGGCGGCACGGCCAGCATCGTTCTCGACATACTCGATGGGTGCATCCGGGTCGAGGCCGGCGAAGTCGATGCCGGTCCAGCCCGAAAGCAGGGCGAGGGCGGCGTCCAGGTCGACGTAGCGGCGGTATTCGGCAAAGCGCGCCTGGGCCGCTTGCGTGGTCGGCGCAACGATCAGCAGCGCCTGGGCATAGATCAGCACCTCGTCACGGCCTCGCCCGGCCACCTCGCTGGCCTGGCGGATGCCGTCGGCGTAGCGGCGCAGCACCGTGGGCGTCGGGCCACTGATGAACACGCATTCGGCATGCCGGGCGGCGAACTGCTGGCCACGTGCCGAGGCGCCGGCCTGGAACAGTACCGGGGTGCGCTGTGGCGAAGGCTGGCACAGGTGCATGCCGGGCACCTGGAAGTGTTCGCCGGCATGGCGGATGGCGTGCACTTTCGAGGGTTCGATGTAACGGCCGGTTTCGCGCTCCAGCTGCACGGCATCGTCTTCCCAGCTCTGCTCCCAGAGCTTGTACAGCACTTCCAGGTATTCCTCGGCCAGGTCATAGCGTTGGTCATGGCCCAGCTGGCGGGCCAGGCCCAGGTTGCGCGCGGCGCTGTCGAGGTAGCCGGTGACGATGTTCCAGCCGACCCGGCCATTGCTCAGGTGGTCGAGCGTGGACATGCGCCGGGCGAATGGATAAGGGTGTTCGTAGGTCAGCGAAAAGGTCACGCCGAACCCCAGGTGCTCGGTGACCCCGGCCATGGCCGGCACCAGCAGCAGGGGGTCGTTTACCGGTACCTGCACGCCGCCGCGCAGGGCAGCTTGCGGGCCACCCTGGTAGACGTCGTAGATACCCAGCACGTCGGCGATGAACAGCGCATCGAACAGCCCGCGTTCCAGCAGGCGGGCGAGGTCGGTCCAGTAGCCCAGGCGGTTGAACGCCACGCTGGTGTTGCGCGGGTGGCGCCACAGCCCCGGGGACTGGTGGCTGGCGGCGTTCATGCTGAACGCGTTGAAACGGATGTGGCGGGGCATTGCCTTCACTCCCTGGTCACGGCAATACAGAAGCCGGGTAGATCGCATCGGCCACCTGGACCTTGTGCGGGATCAGGCCCAGGCCTTGGAAGGTATCGGCCAGTTTCTGTTGCTCGGCGACAATCTGCGGGGTGATGGCCACGGCGTTGTAGTTGCGCCGCTCGCTGGCCACTTCCAGGACGTTGGCGTTGATGCCCAGTTGCGGTGCCAGCAGTGCGGCGACTTCCGCGGGCTTGGCGTTGGCCCACTGGCTGACCTTGCCCAGTTCACCGAAGAAGGTCTTGAGCAGGTCGCGGTGCTGGTCGGCGAAGGCTGCAGTGGACAGGTAGAAGGTGCGGTTGTTGGACAGGCCGCTGCCATCGCGCAGGTTCTTCAGGCCCGGCTGGCTTTCGGCCCCAGCGAGGAACGGGTCCCACAGGGTCACGGCCTGCACGCTGCCTGATTGCAGGGCGGCGACGGCATCTGCGGCGTTGTTGACATAGGCCGGGGTGATGTCCTGATAGCTCAGGCCGGCTTGTTCCAGGGCCACCGCCAGCAGGTATTGTGCGTTCCAGCCGCGGCCGGTGGCCACGCGCTTGCCTTTGAGGTCCTGCACTGTAGTGAGATGGTCCTGCTCGCGCACCACCAGGCCGATGCCGCGTGGGTAGGGTTGTTCGGCGGCCAGGTACACCACCGGCTTGCCGGCGGCCTGGGCGAATACCGATGGTGCGTCGGCAGCGTGGCCCAGGTCGATCGCGCCGGTACTTAGCGCTTCAAGCAGTTGCGGGCCGGCGGCAAATTCGTGCCAGCTGACTTTCACGCCTTGAGGCGCCAGCGCTTTTTCCAGCTCGCCGCTGCCCTTGAGGATGTTGATGCTGTTGAACTTCTGATAGCCGATGCGCAGGGTCTTGGCGTCTTCGGCCAAGGCACTGGACCACGGTAGCAGGCTGCTGGCGACAGTCGCCAGGAGACCGCCTACCAGCAGGCGGCGCAGGGGAGAAAAGGGCATGGGCGTCGCTCCTTGAACGGGGTGGGAAACGGTGTCCCCAGCCTAAGGAGGTGGCGTTTGGCTTTCAATTTTTTAATTCCATTTTGTTAGATTGTTTTGTTCTTTTTATATCCTTTTGTGTTTGCTCCGACTGTTGACGAATTTTTCACATCCTCTTGTTAGGATTCGGGCCAACCTTGAGGAGCCCCGTACATGCCCATCCTGCGCCGGCGCAGCACCCGTATCGCCCTGACTGCTACCACCGGCCTGATTGCCGCGACCTTGGGCTTTTTCGCCTGGCAGTCGTTTTACCCGGTACAGGCCGCCAGTGGCTGGCGTGTCGAGGTGCTGCACCGTGACCTGGCCAAAGCCGCTTCGTTGCTGCCCCAGGCCGACGGCAGCCTGCTGGTCAGCCGCGAACTGGATGACGGCAAAGGCAGCATTCTCAAGATTACCGCCAGCGGCGACCGCGTGGTGCTGATCGACAACCTGTCCAAGCCCGACGGCATGGCCGCGGTGCAGGGTGGCTGGGTATTCAGCCAGGAAGGCGGCCGTGCACCGGTGAGCCTGTCGCGCGATGGCCAGCTCACCCGCCTGTTCGACGGAGACAGCGTGCAGGGGCTGTGGAACGATGGCGATCATCTGTATGCCATCGAAGACCGCAAGGGCAATGGGCGCCTGATGCGCTATGACTGGGCCAGCGGCCAGCTCCACGTGCTGCGCTCAGGGCTGACCGAAACCGAAGGCCTGACCCGCTGCGCCGACGGCCGCCTGCTGTACACCGAGAAGGGCACCGGCATCGTGCGTGCATTGTCCGACGACGGTGAAGACCCGGTGGTGGTCCAGGGCCTGCGCCATCCCACCTTCCTGATGTGCGACCAGCGCGGCCTGTGGATCAGCGAAGACAACACCCACCGCGCCCGCCTGCTGCGTGTGGACGCCGAGGGTAAACAGCACACCGTGCTGACCTTCCTCAAGGCGCCGCAGTCGATCGTGGCGGATGGCAAAGGCGGCTACCTGCTCGCCGAGGGCGGGCGCAATCGCGTGCTGCAGCTGACCCCGCCCGCCGACGAGGCCACCGCCCAGCGCTAACTGGGCAGGCGGCGATATCGCGTGGCTGCGTGGGGCAGGGACGACCCAAGAAAGGGAACGCGCGGGCTAGGGTTGCAGCCAAGGACTACAAGATTGATGTTTCCCGTTCCGGCTTCTTCGGGGGCAACAGGTTAGCCAGCTACCAGCAGCAACGACTGCGGCCCCGGGCTCTGCGGATGCTGCGGCTCCTGCAGGCTGAGCAACCTGAACCCCGCCATGTCCAGTGCATTCAGCCAAGTGGCCAAGGTGCGGAAGTACCACGGCATTGGCCGCCAGTTGCCGGCAAACCCGGCAAACGACTCTTCGCGCCAGCCGTCCTGATAGTCACCGCCCGCCACGCTCCAGGGGTGCAAGGTCTGGATCACCAGCGCGCCACCGGGTAGCAACAGGCCCTTGATGGCCGCCAGCAACGGGATGATGTCTTGTTGCAGCAGTGCGAAATTGGCGCAGACCAGGTCATAGCCGCTGCCGATATCCACTTCACCTTCGGCCAGCTGCGCATAGCTGGCCTGGTGCACCTGAGGCGAGCCGGCAGCCCGCGCAGCCTCGACCAGCGCAGCGTCGCCATCCACGCCGGTCACCTCGATGCCGCGGTCGCTCAGCGCCCGCAGCAACCAGCCCTCGCCGCAGCCAAGGTCCAGCACCCGCTCAGGCTGGCGACCGAGAATCGCCAGCAGGATCGCCTGGTCGGTGACCTGCTGGCGGCTCTCGATGGCGCCGCCACGCACAGCGTCTATCCAGGCCTGGGCGTTGTGCTGCCAGCTGTGCAGCAGGGCGTCTTCGGGGTTGGCCATGTTGCTGTTCCTTAGCAGTGGGACTGCTCAAGCATAGGCATTCACCGCTGCCTTGTCTGCGCTTGCACGTGCCGGTGCCTGAAGCGCCTGGCGCCCGTAGAAGCCCAGGGCGGTGGCCCACGTGGTCAACCACACGAAGATCCCGGCCCAGAAGGTATGCGACATGTAGTGCCAACCTTGCAGCACACGGGTGGTGCCGTAGATGAAACCGATCAGCAGGATGGCCACCAGCAGCTTGCGCGCATGCTGCCAGCGGTGGCGCAGCGCCACGAAGTACAGCGCCAGCAGGGTAAAGCCGCTGGAGGCGTGGCCACCTGGCCAGCATCGGCCTTCGCCAGCCTTGCTGAACCAGCTGAAGTTCTCATACCACTCCACGCGTGCTTCGGGGCCGCCGTAGAGGGTGGTTTCCACCGGGCAATACACGCTGGTGTGGCTTTTCAGGTAGTGAATGACCGTGGTGCACAGGGCAAATGCGACCACCACGAACAGAAAGTCACGGCGATGACGGCTGGTGAAGCGCAGCACCGGGCTGATTCTGGCGGCATTCAGGCCGCGGGTGATCAGCGCGTCGGGGTGGTTCGCCAGGCGTGGCCAGATGAACGACAGCAGCGAACCCATGATCGCCGCTTCGCCGGTCCAGTTCGGCAGGATGCGCGGCCATTTGTGGGTCACTTTCTCGAACAGCTGGTCATGCAACAGCGGGAACTGCCCAGTGACCGGATCGAGCAGCAGGTTGCTGATCCAGCGATCCAGTTCGGTAAGGTCGAACAGCACGAACACGATCGCTGCCAGCAGCAGTGGCACTAGCAGGTTGTTGACGTAGAACGTGGTGCGTGAAGAAACGGGCATGCTTACTTCCCTGTGAGGCTGTTGAGAGTCTGCCATTGGCTGGCGTTGAGTTGGCCGAGCAGGTGGGTTTTGCCATTGCTGTCTTTGCTGACGAACAGCGCACTGGCATAGCCGGCAACGCGTTCGCCGCCGGCTACGCGCAGTTGCCGTTCGAGGTGGTCGATGCAGCCGCTGTGGGTGACCAGCACCAGGTTGTGGCCCTCGCGTTTGTGCGCCAGGGCGGCGTTGGCAAAGGTGCTGTCACAGCGCGCCAGCCACTCCTGGGTTTCGATGGCCTTGCCGAAGACGAACGAAGCGGTCTGCTGGGTGCGGACTTCCGGGCTGCTGAGGATATCCGCATTGGCCAGGCCCAGGTGCCGGATGCCGTCGCCCACGGCGGTTGCTGCCTGGCTGCCGTCCACGGTGATGCCGGCAGGGTCGCCAAGGCAGGCATGACTGGAGCGGTCGCAGCGTTCGGCGTGGCGAACCAGAACAATCACATTGCCGCTGTTCCAGGCGCTGTAGACGCCGTGCTCAGTCATCAGTTGGGAGCTGCCCAGGTTGGTGACATGCGCACGAAATACGTGCAAGAGGCCAAACGCCGTCATCGCCAGCAGTACCGCCAGCAGCAGGGCTGCAGGCAGTTTTCGGCGTTTCGGGCGCAGGAGGCGCGGGTGCGTCGCGATTACATTTTCCAGCATGTTGCCACTCCGGGGACAAGGCTGGCAGCACCTTATCCTCGGGTTTGTGGCCCGACAGTGAAGCGGATGTGAAAATTGTCTTATCCCTGCCTGCCGCCGCCGAGTGCCCTGTCGGACACTCGGCGGCGGTGCGGTGACCCGACAAGCTCGCTGCCACCGTGATCAGGCGGTCGCGGCAACCGGCAAGGGTGCTTGCTCGCGCCGAATGCTGGCCAGCGGCACCGCCACCAGCAGCAAGGTCAGCACCACCGTTACCCCAATGCCCCAGGCCGCCAGGCTGAAACCACCCAGCGAAATCAACCCACCGGAAATCGCCGGGCCCACCGCCAGCCCGAGGCTGAGGAAGCTGCCGGCTGCCGCTACCACACGGCCTTCGCGGTCCAGCGCTGCGGCCAGGCCGGTCAGGTAGCTGAGCGCGTAGAAATAGGTGATGCAGATGGTCATCACCCCGGCGGTGTACAAGGTCTTGGAATGCTCGCCCAGCACATAGCTGAGGCTGGTTGCACCGGTCAGCAGGATCGCCAGGATCACCGGCGTGCTCATGCCGAAGCGCTTGCCGACCATGGCTGCGATCAACGGCCCGATCAGGCCGACGAACGACTGGAACGACAGCAGCACGCCCAGTTCATCACCGCTGTAGCCGACCATGGTGCCGATCCGTTCGACGAAGGCCCAGCCCATGGTGTCGCGGGCCTGGAACACGAACATCGCCAGCATCATGCACAGGGCCGGCAGGCTCAGAAGGATATTGCCCGACTCAGGTTTGCCGGCAGGCGCCTGCAATGCAGGCTCGGCAAGCGGCGCGCGTTGCGCCATCGCCGGGATGGCCAGCAGCATCACCGCCATGGTCGCTGCCATCGCGTAGTACAAGCCGTGCAAGCCATGGCTGGCCATGACCTTGGCGTAACCCAGCATCACCACGATCATCAACAGCACCGACAGCACGTTCATATGCCCGGCGACCCGGTCGGGGTGCTTGGCGCTGGACACCGCGGCATTGCCACAGGCCAGCGCCAGGCCGGCGCCAATACCGGCAATGCAGCGTACCGCCGCCAGTGAATAGATGCTGTCGATATTGGCGCTGAGCAGGTTGGCGGCAACCGCCAGCACGGTGCCGGCCAGCGCCAGGGTGCGCCGTGGTGCGCGGCCCATGAATGGGGCGACCAGCAGCGAGGCGAGCATGGTGAAGCCGAACTCGGCCGACATCAGCAGCCCGGCCTGGGCTTCGTTGAGCTGCAAATCGTGAATGATGGCGCTGATCAGGAACGGCAAGGCCCACAGCCCGAGCAGGCCGACGCCGTAGGCAGACGCGGCGGCGGAGAACACCAGGCTCCAGCTCTCGGGCAAGCAGTGTTTTATTGTTTTCATTGGGGTAACCCCTGAATGGCATGCACAGCGTTGGGTAGACGCGCGCCGTTGGTTGGCGCGCGCAGGGTACGGGTTACTGCTGGCTTTCGTCGACCGGGGTGCCGTCGTCGTACTGCGACAGCCAGCTGACCATGGCATCGCGGTAACGGGTGAAGCCCTTGTAGTCGACCAGTTGCTGGTCCAGGTCGCGGATAACCCGGTGCATGCGCTTGGCCCATTGCGGGGCGAATTCGGCCAGTTCCTGCAGGCTGACCAGGTAGGTGCGCACCGGGAACAGTACGGCGTTGCTGCGTGGCAAGCGGTGCAGGGGTTGCAGCTCGATGCGCAGGTTGACCAGTTCGCCGGCGTTTTCGGCAGTCACGGTGGTGCGCTCCGGGGCCCAGTCGGGCAGGGTTTCGGCAGAGGTTTCCAGGCGCGGGTTGACGGTGATCGACCAGTTGGTGCGGCGCACCGGGTGGCCAGGGCGCAGGCGCAGGAGGAACTTCAACGCCCGCTGCAGGATGCCCATTTCATGCAGCTTGGGTACCGGGCCGTGGAACTCCATGAAGCTCATGCCGAGGTTGAAACGCAGCGAGTAGTCGGCACGCTGGGTGGCCATGCCCGCGCCCATCACCAGGGTGTCGTCACGCTCCTCAAGAAGAATGAACTCGCCCTGGGCCTGGCGGGTGATGTACTCCATCGGCTCCATCGGCAGGGTGCTGGCGTCGCCGAAGGTGAAGGTCTGGTCGATCTGCAGCGGGCGGTTGATCCAGTGCCACTGGCTACCGTTCTTCTCCAGGGTGAAGTGCTCGGGGTAGTCGCGCGAATACGACTCCATCAGCAGCTCCAGTAGGTCCCACTGGGCTTCCATCATGTGCGGCAGGGCGGCGTAGTGCACACCCGGCTGGCTGTCGAGGGTGTGCGCACGGTGGTGGCACTCGGAGATGTAGTGTTCGTCGATGTCGAACTGCCCACGCAGCGCGCCAGTACCGAACGGCACGTGTGGCTCGACATTCATCGAGTACATGTACTGGTCTTCCGGATAAGGGAAGGGCAGGCGCAGCACGGCTTCGCGGCTGTTGCTGTAGGTGTGGCCCTGGCCTGCGTCGGCGTAGGTCTCGATCGGCTTGAATACGGTCATGTTGTTGTTTTCCTGTCTCAGAGGTCTACGACCAGGCGGCTGCAATTGGCGCGGGATACGCAGGGCATGAATTTGCGCTTGCTCAGCTTGTCTTCCTCGCTGAGCCAGTCATCGCGATGGTCGAGCTCGCCATCGACGTCCAGTACTTCGGTCTCGCAGTAGCCGCAGGCACCGCCGCGGCACAGGTAAGGCACCTTGTAGCCTGCCTGCTCGGCGGCTTCGAGCAGCGACTGTTCGGCCGGCACTTCGAGGGTGACGCCCTGGCGCGCCAGGGTGACGCTGAATGGCTGGCCGCTGGAACCTTGTTCGACGAAGCGTTCGTAGTGAATGTGGCTGTCGGTCCAGCCCAGCGCGTGGGCGCTGTCGAGGGTGTCGTCGATCATGCTGTCCGGGCCGCAGACATACACATGGCTGCCCAGCGGGCGGTCTTCGAGGATGTGGCGGATGTCCATGCGCGCATCGACGCCTTGCACGTACAGGTGCACACGCTCGCCGTAACGTGCCTGCAGCTCCAGGCCCAGGGCGGTGTGTTCGGGGCCGCGCACGGCCAGGTGCAGCTCGAAGGTGGCCTGCTTGAGCTGCAGTTCTTCCAGCTGCGAATAGACCGGGGTAATGCCCACGCCACCCGCGATGAACACGTGCTGGCGGGCATGCTTGGCCAGCGGGAACAGGTTGGCTGGCTGCAGGATCTGCAACAGGTCGCCTTCAGCTACCTGGTCATGCAGGTAGCGCGAGCCGCCCCGGCCCTCGCTGACCCGGCGCACGGCGATCTGGTAGGCGCTGGAGTCGTAGGGCGAGCTCATCAGGGAGTAGGCGTTGCGGTGGGTCTTGTCACCGTCTTCGAGGACCACCACCACGTGGCTGCCGCCGGAAAACGCCGGCAGGTGCTTGCCGGCCGGGTCGAGCAGGGTGAAACGGGTAATTTCCGGAGTGAGCGCTTCGATGCGGGCGACGCGCACACTGAGGGTGCCGTTGTGGGTGTTCATGTGTCGAGTTCCTCGGCTGCTGGCAGTTCGCCCGGGACTTCGCCATCGGCCTTGATGCCCTGGAAGGCAGCCAGACGGCGGGAATAGTGGTCGCGCACCACCAGGTCAAGCTGGCAACCGGGGCAGCTGAACACCCGCTGGGTGACGTTTTCGGTGTAGGTGTCGCAGTGTGCGCACCACACACGGCGGACCAAGGTGCCGCTGTGTTCGCGCAGGACTTCATCGCGGTTCAGGTCGACCGCATTGGCGGCCTGCATGGCGGTGCCGATGAAGCTTTCCGAGCCACTGAGGTACAGGCGAGTACCCATGTGGGCCTGGCCCAGCCGTTCGCGCAGGGCGGCGATCAGCGCCTGGTTGCTGGGGAACACTTCGAGCCCGGCCGCTTGTGCGGCTTGCAGGGCCTGCAGGTGGTCGTGACCGGAGAACGACTCGGTGGAGTAGAGCAGGGTGCTGTGCGCGCGCTGCGCGGGGGACATGTCCGCGACCAGGCGCAGCATGGCCGCGCCGCCGCTGCCCTGGCCCGCGATCAGGTGGCGCAGGCCGCCTGCCATGGGCCGCAACTGGTCATAGACCGGGCGGCTTTTGATGCCGGTGATAAGCATGGTGACACACCTCGTAAGCCCGATACCCCGGCTTGTGCCGGAAGGTAACGTTGAGGGCTGATTTCAGGCTCGGGCACGGGTGAAAGCAGAACCCATGCCATATTGCCTATGGTTTTATATGTTTTATGACCAAAGTCGACAATCAGTGCTTGAACATCACGTGGCGCACGCAGGTGTAGTCTTCCAGGCCGTACATGGACATGTCCTTGCCGTAGCCCGACTGCTTCATGCCGCCGTGGGGCATTTCGCTGACCAGCATGAAGTGCGTGTTGACCCAGGTGCAGCCATACTGCAGGCGCGCAGCCAGGCGGTTGGCGCGGCCGACGTCGCGGGTCCATACCGAAGAGGCGAGGCCGTAGTCAGAGTCGTTGGCGTAAGCCAGGGCCTGGGCTTCGTCGGTAAACGGGGTGATGCTGACCACCGGGCCAAACACTTCGCGCTGAACGATCTCGTCGTCCTGGCGGGCATCGGCCAGTACGGTCGGCTCGAAGAAGAAGCCGTCGCCTGCACCCCGTTGGCCACCGGTGACCAGGCGGATGTGCGGCTGGGCCTTGGCGCGTTCGACGAACCCTTCGACTCGCTCAAGGTGCTCGCGGGTGATCAGTGGGCCGAGTTCGGTGTGCGGGTCGTCCTGAAGGCCCATGCGCAGGCTGGCCACGGCCTCGCCCAGCTTGCTGACAAACTGCTCGTAGACGCCTTGCTGCACATACAGGCGGCAGGCCGCAGTGCAGTCCTGGCCTGCGTTGTAGAAACCGAACGCACGGATACCCTCGACTGCAGCATCGATATCGGCGTCATCGAAGATCAGCACTGGCGCCTTGCCACCCAGTTCCATGTGGGTGCGCTTCACGCTGCTGGCGGTGCTGGCGATGATGCGTGCACCGGTGGCCACGGAGCCGGTCAGTGACACCAGGCGCACCTTGGGGTGGTTGACCAGTGGCTCGCCAACGCTCGGGCCGCGGCCGAACAGGATGTTGATCACGCCGGCGGGGAACAGCTCGGCCATGATCTCGCCCAGCGCCAGGGCGGTCAGCGGGGTTTGCTCGGAGGGCTTGAGCACCACGCAGTTGCCGGCGGCCAGCGCAGGGGCGAGCTTCCAGGCGACCATCATCAGCGGGTAGTTCCACGGCGCGATGGAGGCGACCACGCCCAGTGGGTCGCGGCGGATCATCGAGGTGTGGCCCGGCAGGTACTCGCCACCGGCCGCGCCCGACAGGCAACGGCTGGCGCCGGCAAAGAAGCGGAACACGTCGGCAATGGCGGGGATTTCGTCATTCAGTGCCGCCAGGTAAGGCTTGCCGCAGTTCTGCGACTCCAGGCGGGCGAGGTTGGCGGCTTCGGCTTCGATGCGGTCGGCCAGCTTGAGCAGCAACTGGGCGCGATCCTTGGGCGCGGTCTGCGACCAGCCGGCGAAAGCCTGGTCGGCGGCCTGCACTGCGGCATCGACCTGGGCAGCGCTGGCTTCGGCGATATTCACCAGCACCGTGCCTGCGGACGGGTTGTACACGGCGTACGGGCTGCCTTGCCCGTCGACCAACTGGCCGTTGATCAAGAGTTTGGTTTGCATGGCGGATTCCTTGGTCGGTCTTATTGGTAGAAATCTAAACCTATGAAACCATATCTTAATATTTTTAGTTTGCCAACCACTGCGAAAACCCACTTCCAGGCGGTAGAATGGCTCGTCAATCGGTATCGGGCGCTGGCCCGTTCGCTATAAGATGCGGAACTGAACCTTTTAGCCGAGGTCCGCGCCAAGCCTTGCAATGCTCGATAGGGAGAGGCAATGACTGCCCTGAATAGTGCTCGTAACACCGCCTTCATCCGGTTGCGCCAGGAAGGGCGGACCGATGAAGTGGCACGCCGCCTGGTGGAGGCGATCGAGCTGGGGATGTTCGCTGAAGGGCAGCAACTGCCCAGCGAATCGGAACTGGCCCTGCAATTGGGCGTCGCCACGGTGACCTTGCGCGAAGCGCTGGTGGTGCTGCGCCAGCGTGGCTTGATCGAGACCCGCCGCGGGCGCAATGGCGGCAGCTTTGTCTGCGCTCCAGTGGAGCTGCCCGAGGCGCTGCTGCTGCAACGCCTGCGTGACATGAGCGGCCCCGACCTGCGTGACCTGGGCGATGAACAGACCGCAATTTCCGGTACGGCGGCGCGCCTGGCCGCCAAGCGCAGCTCGCCGGAGCAGCAGGCGCGCATCGCCCAGCATATCGAAACCCTCAGCCAGGCCAGTTCGCGCCTGGCCCGCCACCGCGCCGATGCGCGCTTTCATATCGAAGTGGCCGCCGCCGCCCAGTCGCTGCGCCTGACCAGCGCGGAAATGCGCCTGCAGTCGGAGGTCGGCGAGCTGCTGTGGATGGAGGCCGCTGGCGGTGGTGATGTGACCGTGGTCGAGCACGAGCACCGGGCGATTCTCGAAGCGTTGGTCGCCGGGGATGCAGTGCTGGCCGGCGCTTTGGCCGAAGCCCACGTCAGCCGTGGCATCAAGCGCCTGATCAGCCTGCGCCTGGAGCTGCTGGCCGACGAGCAGGATTGAGCCGTGCATAACAACAAAGCTGTACCTGCGTGAGGTAATGCCATGTTTGCCCTGAGCGACAACGACCCGCTGTCAGCCTGTGCCCAGCAGCTGGACCACACCCTGGGGACCATCTTCGGCCAGGTCCGCCAGCTTGTGGAAGAAACCCGAGCGTTATGGGAGCGGGTATTGGCCGAAGGCCGCCAGCCAAGTGCCAAGGACCTGGCGACCCTGCGCCCGGCCATCGACCAGCAGTTGCTGACCACCGGTGCCTTTGGCTGTGGCGGCGGCATCATCGTCGAGCCCAATGGCCTGGCCGACCGCGAGATGCACCTTGAATGGTGGTACCTGGCCGACGGCGGCAAGACCCTGCCGCTGCGCCCGAACTTCGACCGGCGCCGCGAAAACTACTACGACTACACCGAAATGCCCTGGTACAGCCGGCCGATGAAGACCGGCAAGAGTGTGGTCGAAGGGCCGTATGTGGACCTGTACGGCACCAACATGTATGTGCTGACCTTCACCATGCCGATCGAGGTGCAGGGCCGGTTCATCGGCGTGGCCGGGCTGGACCTGTCGTTGCACAATGTCGAACGCCTGCTGGTGCGCAGCCTGATGCGCCTGGAGCACGAGGCAGTGCTGATCTCGGCGGACGGGCGGGTGATTGCCTCGAACACAGCGAACTGGATGGTCGGTGACCTGGCCCAGACCCTGTTGAACACCTTGCCGCGCGATGGCATTCGCCTGGCGCTGGCCGAATCCGAGGCGGGGTGGTCGCTGGTGCGGTTGCCGGTGCTCAGGCGCAAGTAACGGATTGACTGCTCTGGCCTCTTCGCGGGCAAGCCCGCTCCCACAGGGATTGTGATGACCCTGTGGGAGCAACATTTTTTTGTGGGAGCGGGTTTACCCGCGAAGAGGCCGGCGCACGTTTACAGCGCCTTGCGCATGAACACTCGGGAAAACCCCTGCTCCTCGGCCCGGTGAGTCTCGACATAACCCAGCTTGCGATAAATCTCGATATTTTCGGTCATCCGCTCGTGGGTATAGAGCCTGACCGCGCTGCACCCAGCCTGGCGCGTGCGGGTTTCACTCAGCTGCATCAGCATCTTGCCGATCCCTTGGCCCTTGCACTCGGGCAACACCGCGATATTGGCCAGCAGCATCTCGTCGCCCTCACGCTCCAGCACCAGCACACCGGCAATGCGCGCACCTTTCAGCGCCACATGCACCTCGGCATCAGCTACTACCTGGCGATAGTCATCCAGCATCGGTGCCGGCGGCTTGCCGATGCGCGCGATGTAGGGCGAGTAGGCCGCCCGAACCAGCTCGGTGATGGCTTCGACATCAGCGAAATCGGCCCTGCGAAGGATGATGGGTGAGTGCAAGATGCGGCCTTCGGAAGTTTGCCTGAGCTTAATCTGCGCTAGCCTGCAGGGCCAATAGTTATGAGTCTGCAACGCTTTACTCCGCTGCTTTCATACCCAAGCGGCCAATACGCCTTGATAGAAATCGGCCCTGAACCAGATCAATAAAAAAGCGGAATACCTGATGTCCTCGAACCACCCACCTGCCAACGGCCTGTTCGCCACCTTCTGCCTGAGCAGCTACCTGCTTTCGCTGTCTTACGGCATCACCTTCCTGCTGGCGATGACGCTGCGCGCACACGGTGCCAGCGAAGCCGATGCCGGCTCGGTGATAGCTGCCGCGATGCTCAGCACCTTCCTTGCCGTGATCTTCTCCGGGCACCTGACCGACCTGATCGGCGCGCCCAAGGCAGTGGCCGGTGGCGCGCTGTTTCTTGCTGCGGCCTGCCTGGGCTTTGCCGCCGCACCTGGGTTCGGCGCGGCGATTCTGCTGTGTGGCCTGCTGCTGGGCGTTGGCTGGGGCCTGTTCTACACGCTGGGGCCGATCATCGTGGCGATGCTGATCGAGCCAGCCCGACGGGTCAAATACTTTGCCTTGCTCTCGGGCAGCATGATGACCGGCATCGGCACCGGGCCGCTGCTGGGGCGCGCAGCGCAGGCATTGGGTTATCCGGTGGAGGCGGCCTTCGTCGTTGCTGCCGGGGCGAGCCTGCTGGGTGGCGCGCTGTTCCTGCTGATGGGGCCGCGCATGCAGCGGCTGCAAAGCGGCGCCGTTGCCGTGTGCAAGATCACCCCGACCGCTGCGCGTTCGGTGCTGTCCTCCAAGGCGGCCTTCGCCATCCTCATGGTTGGCCTGGGCGGCGCGATCTTCGGTGGGTTGTCGAGCTTCCAGACCACGTACGCCAACGCCAGGCAACTGGACTACTCGCTGTTTTTCCTCGGTTTCATGTCGGCCGCCATTTCGTGCCGGCTGCTGATTGCCGGTTTCATCGTCAAGCGTGACCCGTACCGCATGGCCTGCCTGCTGACCGCGTTGATGGTGGTGTCGGTGCTGATGTTCATGTATGGCGTCGACAGCGCGGCGGCCTACGTGCTGGCGGCGGTGGTACTGGGTGTCGGCTATGGCCTGACTTATTCGGTGATCAACGGCCTTGCGGCCAACGAAGCACCCACCGGGCAGACCGCGCAGTCGCTTGTACTGTTCAGCCTGGCCTATTTTGTCGGCGTGTTCGGGTTTCCGCTGCTGGCCGGCAAGGTCATCGTCCACGCAGGCCTGCCCGCGCTGCTGCAACTGCTGTTGGTGATTGCCCTGGCCAATTGGTCGATCACCTTCGGGCGCTTGGTCTGGCGGCGCTGGAGCAATCGCCCTGTTATGGGGCGCATCTGAGCAGGCGCACTGTGCCGGTGCGCTTGCGGGGCGCGTCGAACGCTGGACAGCGCGAATAGTTAGCTTGCATACGAGTTGGCGTGCAACTTGCTGTCACTTTGCTATTCCGATGTCGCGTATGGTGAAAATGATGTCGCTTTCAAGCAGTTCCATGCAGTTGTCATCGCGTGAAAAGGGGTGGTTGCCCTGGTTTGGCAAGACCGGCAAGTTCAGCATGGGCTGGGCCTGCCACCTCAATCGCGCTAACTACCCGGTGGTCGAGCAAACCTTTGAAGCCATTGCCCAGACCCGCGTGCAGTTGCTGCACAACTGGGCCCGCGAGCAGTGGGAGCATCTGGCTGAATTGGCGGAACATTTGGCTCCCGGCGGCACCGAGGTCGACCGGCCGTTGTTGCTCGACAAGCTGGCCCAGGCTGAAGATTTTTCCGAGCTGTGCGTGATCGACACCGCCGGCAATGTCATCGTCTCTACCTGGGCACAGCGGGGCAACGCGCGGATCGATCAGATGCAGGCTTTGGCCCAGGGCCTCGAGGCGCCGTTCCTGCACGGCCCCTATAGCGACCCGCTGACCCTGCAGATCGGCCCGTCATCGTCGCGTTTCCACGATGAAGTGACGCTGATGTTCTACCAGCCGCTGAAACACAATGGCAAAGCCGTCGGCTGCCTCTGTGGCCGGGTGCCCAACGATGTGCTGGGTGACCTGATCCAGCGTGAGGCCGGGCATATCTTTGCCGAATCTGGCGACAACTACCTGTTCATGGCGCAGTCACACTTCGACCGCACCATCCAGCCCGGCACGGCCTTGTCCCGTTCGCGGTTCGAGGATGGCACCTTCACCCATGGCGAGAACCTCAAGGGCGGCGTGCACACGCCCTGGACCACGGTGCAGATCCAGCGCCACACCGAGCTGGAGCTGCGCTTCACCGACCCATCGACACGCGAGCTACACCCTGGCGTGCGGGAAACCATCCGTAGTGGCGCCAACCTGTTCGTGACCTACCCAGGCTACTCGGACTATCGCCATGTGCCGGTGATCGGCAAGGGCGTCACCTTCCAGTTGCCCGGCTCGCCAGACCGCTGGGGGATGATGTGCGAAGCTGACCTGGAAGAAGTCTACCGCCGCCGCTCGCTCAGCTACGGGCTGATGAAACCCTATGTAGCAACCATGGCCGGGCTGTTCGGCTGCAACTATCTTGTGCAGCACTATGCCGGCTTGCCACAAGGGCTGAACGACGCCGTCGAGGCGCTCTGCATGGTCGCTGCAACGCTGCTGTTCAGCGTGCTCGGGCCCAAACCGTTGGCCGCACGCCTGAACGGCATGAGCGCGGTGCTGCGTACCATTGCCGAGGGGGAAGGCAACCTGCGTCAGCGCCTGGACATCAACGCCCTGGCCAATGACGAAAGTGGCGACATGGCTCGCTGGATCAACAGTTTCATCGACCGCCTGGACGCGGTGGTCGGGCAGGTGGTCAAGGCCAGCCGCACGGTTGGCGCCACCAACCAGACCATGCTGGGCCGCAGCCAGGAAGCGAGCGGGACTTGCGCCGACGTGGCCGATGCGGTGCACCAGATGATGATCATCATGGAAGAGCAACTGGGCGAGCTGCAGCAGGCTTCGGTCAGCGCCGAGCAGATGAAACAGGCCATGGACGAGGTGGTCAGCCGCGCCCGTGAGCAGTTCCTGGCGGTGCAGACTGGCACCCAGTCGATTCGCGACGTGGTGGCGCGTTCGTCGTCGAGTGTGCAGTTGCTCGACAGCCGCATGGGCCAGATCGGCAACATCACCGGGCTGATCAGCGACATCACCAACCAGACCAACCTGCTGGCCCTCAATGCCGCCATCGAGGCTGCGCGGGCCGGGGAACACGGGCGTGGCTTTGCGGTGGTGGCCGATGAGGTGCGTAGCCTGGCCGCGCGCACCTCGCGTGCTGCCGATGACATCCGGCACATGGTCGAAGGCCTGCAGAACGAAACACAGCAAGCCGTAAGCTTCATGGAGGAGGGGGTACAGGACGTCGATCACAGCCTGCGCCTGGCCGAGGACGCCTCTTCGGAGAACGTGCAGCTGCATCAGGCAGTGGAGGCGATGTTCGCAATCATCCAGCAGCTCAACCAGCGCAGCCTGGCATATGGCAAGACCATCGAGCAGGTCAACCAGTCCTCCAGCGAGATGCGCCAGACGGCCGTGGTGTTGCAAAGCAGTGCCGAGACGGTGAAGGTCAATGCCAGCAAGCTGCAGAAGCTGGTGGGACAGTTCGAGGTCAGCAGCAAGTGCGAGCGCGCTGCCGCCTGAATGTGCACGGTCGGTGTAGCGGCCTTGCCGGGGCGCCGGACCGGTCGGAAAGGGCTGCGCAGCGGCCCCAGGATCTATGGAACACCATAGATTGCCGGGGCCGCTGCGCAGCCCTTTCCGACCGGTCCGGCGCCCCGGCAAGGCCGCTCCCACAGGGTATGATCCGCGGCCGTGATTGGAGCCCGCCATGGCCAAAGACATCGAAAACCCCTGCGTCTCGCTTTGCCAGCTCAATAGCGAGTTGTGCACAAGCTGCGGCCGTACCCGTGAAGAAATCCGCAAGTGGCGTGGCATGAAGCGCCCGGAGAAGATGGCCACCGTGCAACGCGCAGCTACACGGATGAAGGCAATCACCAAGAAGAACGCCAAGCGCCAGGGCAGCGACTGAAGCTGCTGCGCTTGTGTAAGATGCTGGCTCCGCACCGTGCCTGAGCCTGCCCCATGGAAACCCACTCGCTACTCGCCTTTACCCTGGTCGCTGCCATCGCTATCGCAAGCCCCGGGCCTGCCACCTTGATGGCCATCAACAACAGCCTCAACCATGGCCAGCGCAGCACCGTATGGTCGTCGCTGGGTAATGGCACGGGGCTGTTTTGCCTGTCGGCGGCAGCCATGCTCGGGCTCGGGGCCTTGCTGGCCAGTTCTGAGGTGCTGTTCAACGCGGTCAAGCTGATCGGTGCCGGCTACCTGTTCTACCTCGGTGCCCGTCAGTTGCTCAAGAAAGGCCCGATGCTGGTGGATCAGACGGCGGCGAAGGTCAGCAGGCCGACCCCGTTGAAGTTGTACAAGTCTGCGTTCCTGACCGCTGTCACCAACCCCAAGGCGACGATGTTTTTCACTGCACTGTTCCCGCAGTTCATCGACCAGGGGGCGGCGCTGCTGCCGCAGTTCCTGACCCTGACCGGGATCTTCGTGGCGTTGTCGCTGACATCGCTGAGCTTGTATGCCGCGCTGGCCGCACGGGCCAAGGGTGTGCTGACCCGGCCGGCGCTGTCGCGCTGGGTGAGCCGGGTTGTAGGGACTACCTTCATCGGCTTTGGTGCGGCGATTCTCACGATGCGCCGGCAGTAACCCGTTAACCCACGATGTTTCGACACTGACTCAAGGACTGAGCCATGAAGATTGCCGCTGAAAAAATCCTGTTCCTGCCTGGCGCCTCCGGCAACACCCGGTTCTGGCACCCCGTCGCCGATGCCCTCAAAACGCCTGCCATTACCCAGCATAGGGGCTGGCCCGGCTTCGGTGAGACGCCGCCCAACCCGGACATCACCTGCCTTGAGCACCTGGCCGCCCTGGCACTCGCCGAACTCGACGGCCCCACCGCCTTGGTGGCGCAGTCCATGGGCGGCGTCGTTGCCGTGCACATGGCGCTAAAGCGACCTGAACTGATCACCCATCTGATCCTGACCGTCACTTCAGGAGGCGTGAACCTCGCTGACTCCGGCGCCGAGGACTGGCGTGCTGAGTTCGAGACCCAGAACCCGAACCTGCCTCGCTGGTTCCTGGATGACCGCACCGACCTCTCGGCCCGCCTGCACGAATTGAGAATGCCGGTACTGCTGTTGTGGGGGGACGCCGACCCGATCAGCCCGGTCGCTGTTGGCAAGCGGCTGGCGCAACTGATACCCGGGGCAAGGCTGGAGGTGTTCCCCGAAGCCGGGCATGACCTGGGTAACAGCCACGCCATCGAAGTTGCTCGGTTGATTGACGAGCATCTGTTTTTGTATGCCTGATCGAAGGCTTCGGTTGTGGCAGCCGGCCCCCACAGGGATATCACCGGCCTTCAGATCTGCACCCTCCCTGGGAGCCGGGCTTGCCGGCGATGGGCCGCAAAGCGGCCCTGCTCTCACAGCACGGCACATGACAGGCTGGTTTGCACGGACCTGTGAGAGCGGGCTTGTCGGATCGCCGCACCGCCGCGAACACCGTCACAGCCGGTGCCATCCACCGCGGTGCCGGCTTCTGGAGAAAAGTCCCCTTTTATTCATGCGGCACTCCTTCACGCCGATATAACCATGCCTGAATGGTCGATGGGGCCCGGCGGTCTGATATAAAACTTCTCTGGTCAGCGTGGGCGCACACTCGATGTAGCTCAGAAATTCTGAGCATCCAGAGGTGTGTATGACCAGAGACAGATATGGGTTAGACAATAATCGGTTGGGTAGCCCAGCCAAAAGCGACGGTTCGTCGCAGGGCCAAGGTGGCGAGGGGAAAAAAACGCTCCCCGAGGATCGCGATGACTACATCGAAAAGCGCCCCTTTCGTCGCGAGCAGAGGCAGGGGCCGCCGGACCCATCGCGGGCCTCCAATGCCGAGCGCTATAGCTATCACAAGCGCCCATTGGAGTAATTTACAGGTCGGCATCTGACAGCATGGCTGATGCGCTGCTTCGCCAGCCCGGACATAGCACCTTGTGCTGACTCAAGGCACTGGCATGTAGGGCAGCAGTCGTTCGGTCTCTTTCTTTACCACGGCGTAACATTCGCAACTCAGCAGCTCCAAGCGTGCCCTGTCGAGCACTTTGATCTGCCCGCGGTTGTACTCGATCACCCCAAGACGCTGCAGCTTGCCTGCAGCATCGGTCACGCCCTCGCGGCGCACTCCCAGCATGTTGGCGATCAGCTCCTGGGTCATGCACAGGCGATCGCCTGGCAGGCGGTCGAGCGACAGCAGTAACCAGCGGCACAATTGCTGGTCGATAGAGTGATGGCGGTTGCACACTGCCGTTTGTGCCATCTGGGTAATCAGTGCCTGGGTGTAGCGCAGCATCAACATCATCATCTCGCCATGGCGGTTGAATTCGTCCTTGAGCTTCTGCACGGGTAGGCGGTAGGCATGTCCTGCACTTTGCACGATGGCCCGGCTGGGTGTGCTTTCTCCGCCCATGAACACGGCGATGCCCACCAGCCCCTCGTTACCCACTACCGAGATTTCGGCTGATGCGCCGTTTTCCATTACATACAGCAATGAAACGATCGCATCGGCCGGGAAGTGCACGTGTCGCAGGGTGTCGCCGGACTCGTACAGAGCCTTGCCCAGGGGCAGGTTCACGCGCTCCAGGTGCGGCTCCAGCCGGCTGAACGTTTCTGCCGAAAGTGCAGCCAGCAAGTGGTTCTGCAAGCGGGGAGGCGCGCGGTGCATACGTGGGACCATTGACGGCAACGGGTGTCGGAACAAGATTAGCCTAGTCAGGCTTGGTCTTGCGTCCGTCAGGCCGTTGCTCGCCCAACGGTTCAGTTGATGGGCAAGGCGCAGATCTGGCACTGGGCGATGACGTGGTGCAGGCGCCCGTCGTCCTCCAGCTGCAGCCAGGCTTCGGGAAGCGCCTCGCCGTCAAGGCTCAGGGCCAGTTCGCCGCAAGTGCCGTTGCGCACCTCGATGCGGTACCGGGTGCTGCCAAAACGGTAATGCAGGACATACCCCGGCCAGCCCGCCGGCAACAAAGGCTGCAGGCGCAGGGTTTCGCCATCGCGTTTCAGTCCTAGCAGGCTCTCGATGATCAACCGGTACATCCAGCCGGCAGATCCGCTGTACCAGCTCCAGCCACCCCGCCCGGCGTGGGGCGCAACGGCGTAGACATCGGCGGCCATGACATAGGGCTCGACCTTGTAGGTGTCGATCAACGCGCTGCAGCCCTGACGTACCGGGTTGATCAGGCGCAGCAGTTCCCAGGCTTCATGGGTATCGCCCAGGCGAGCATGGGCCATGCTTGCCCAGATGGCCGCATGGGTATACTGCCCGCCGTTTTCACGCACGCCTGGCAGGTAGCCTTTGATGTAGCCAGGGTCCAGGTCACCTTGGTCGAAGGGCGGGTCGAGCAGTTTGACGATGCCGATGTCGCGGCGTACAAGGTGACTGTCCAGTGCGGCCATGGCCTGGCGGGCACGTTCGGGCGAGGCGACCCCGGACAGCACGGCCCAGCTTTGCGCTAGCGAGTCGATTCGGCATTCCTGGTTGCTCGCTGAACCCAGCACCTGGCCATCGTCGAACCAGGCGCGACGATACCAGCCGCCATCCCAGGCATGTGCCTCCAGTGCTTGCGCGAGTGCGCCGGCCTGGTTGGCGCACTGCAGCGCAAAGCCACTGTCGCCGTGTCGCAGGGCGACGCTGCCGAAAGCCCGCAGCACCTCGTGGCCGAAGAAGCCCAGCCATACGCTTTCGCCTTTTCCTTGTTCGCCGACCCGGTTCATGCCGTCATTCCAGTCGCCGCTGCCCATCAATGGCAAGCCGTGAGCCCCGCACTGCAGAGCATGGGTGAGGGCGCGCTGGCAATGCTGGTAAAGGCTCTCGACCCGCTCCGAGTGGGTGGGCATATCGTAGTAGGACTCTTCGCCGGTGTTGAGTACACGCCCCTGCAGATAACCGACCGGCTCGTCGAGCACGCTGTAGTCCCCAGTGACTTCCACGTAGCGGCTGGCTGCCAGTGGCAGCCACAGCAGGTCGTCCGAGCAGCGGGTACGCACGCCTCGCTGCAGCGGTGGGTGCCACCAGTGCTGCACATCACCTTCGGCATACTGGTGCGCGGCGCAGGTCAGGAGGTGTTGGCGCGCCGCCATTGGGGCTGCATGGACCATGGCCATGCTGTCCTGCAGCTGGTCGCGAAAACCGATGGCGCCTCCGGACTGGTAGTAGCCGCTGCGCGCCCAGAACCGGCAGGCGATCACCTGGTACATCAACCAGCCGTTGGCCAGCACATCGAGCGCGGGTTCCGGCGTCTCGATCTGCACGGCTTCCAGTGTCTGTCGCCAGTAGCCGCAGACCTTGTCGAGGGTGTCCTTGGCGGCTTGCACGCCACGATATTGCTGGACGCAGCGGGTCGCAGCGCTGGCGTCCTTGGCGGCGCCCAGGCGAAACACCACTTCACGGCTTTCGCCAGGCTCCAGCTGCAGCGCCACCTGCAGCGCCGCGCACGGGTCCAGGCCACCGCCCGTGCGTCCCGACAGCCGCGTCTGGCGCATGCCCAAGGGTGCCTGGTAATCGCCGTTGGGTCCCAGGAACTCGCTGCGATCACAGGTCTGGCCCTGCACGGGCAAGTCGCAGTCGAGAAACGCCACCTGGGTGGAAAAATCCACTGCGAAACTGTTACGGGCAAACAGTGCGCCGCTGACCGGGTCAGTCTCACTTACCACATGCATGGCGGTTCTACTGCGCAGGTCGCCTAGCACCCACTCGGCGAAGCAGGTGACAGACAACCGTCGCACACGGGCTGAGGTGTTGTGCACCTTGAGCCGGCTGAACTTGACTGGGGCATCCAGTGCAACATGCACCCAGAGCTCCGTATGCAGTCCGGCTTCGGCGTACTCGAACACACTGTAGCCAAAGCCATGGCGGGTGCGGTAACGGCCAGGGCCCGGGCAGGGCTGCGGGGTCGGCGACCAGTACTCGCCGCTGTCTTCGTCGCGCAGGTAGAAGGCTTCGCCACTGGGGTCGGCAACCGGGTCGTTATGCCAGGGCGTCAACCGGTACTCGTGGGCGTTCTCGTACCAGGTGTAGGCGCTGCCAGCCTCGGAGACCACGCAGCCGAACTGCGGATTGGCCAGGATGTTGACCCACGGTGCCGGCGGCGGTGTGCCGGGAAGCAACGGGATGACGTATTCGCGGCCATCGGCGCTGAACCCGCCATAAGGATTGCCCAGCATCAGCGCCGTCTGCTCCGCTGACAAAGGGCTGGCGAGTGAGGGCCTGGGTTTGGGCGCACTGGCCTGGAGGGCTGGGGGAACCGGCGGCTGGCGCCGCAGGTGCAGTTGCTCGGCCAGCGTACCGAGGCTGTCGTCGAGCACCAGCCGCGCTACCGACAGGGTCAGCAGCCGATCCTCGGCGGACAGTTGCTGCGCAGGGCTTACGAAGATGCCGCCAGGGCGGTCGAGCAGGGCGGCTTCGCTGCCGGAGGCGACGATCCCCATGATCAGTTCCTGCAACTGCTGGCGGTAGCCCACCTGGTCCTCGTTCCAGATCACCAGGTCGAGTGCCAGCCCTTTCTGGCGCCAGTAGGCATGGGCCAGCACCATCTGCTTGACCAGATGGATGTTGGCCGGGTCGCCGATCTGCACCAACACGATCGGCAGGTCACCGGACAAGCCCTGGCCCCAAAGGCCGGACTGGCTGCGCCGGTTGCTGGCCAGCAGCGCTCCGCTGGCGCGCAGGCTGGCATTGGGGTAGAGCACCGAGGCGGCCATCTGCTCGAACAGCCGGGCGTCGGCCAGCGAGCCGTTGAGCTGGTGCAGCAGCACCTGGCTGTGTGGCCAGGCGAGGTCGAACACCCGGTCAGCCAAGTGTCGGTCGCGGTACTTGGCGACCTGTTGCAGGCAGGCGTCGCGGCTGTCGGCCACGCCGGTGACCAGATCGACCGTGGCCGCATGGCCGGGCATCAAGGTGATGCGGCAGCGGATGGCCACGATCGGGTCCAGCACGGCCCCTGCGCTGCCGGACAATACCTCGGTGCTGCGGTCCAGCGCTGCCGGCCTTGCCAGCGTGCGCCCACGCCCGATGAAGCGGGCCCGGTCGGTTTCGTAGGACAGCGCATCGATGTCGGCGCCGTGCACTGCCAGCACGTGGCACATCCACGGCACGGGGTCGTGTTGCGAGCGCGGCCGCCGCGTGCAGAGAATCGCTTGCAGCGGGCGGATCAGTTCGGTCTGGATGAACAGCTTGCTGAAGGCCGGGTGCATGGCATCGCTCAAGGCCGGTGCCAGCACCACTTCGGCGTAGCTGGTCAGCTCAAGGGTGCGGGGCTGGTCGCCATGGTTGGTCAGGTGCAGGCGGCGCAGCTCGATGTCGTCCTCGGGCGACACGGCAATTTCGGTGTGGCAGTCGAAGTCGCGCTCGCGCACGCGAAACTCCGCGCGGCCGTCGCTGAAGATCGCCTCCTGCACTTTCGCGCGGTGCCGCGTCGGCTGGTAGGTGGTGGACCAGTAAACGCCACTGGCAACATCGCGCAGGTAGCAGAAGCTGCCCAGGTCATTGCAGCTGGTGTCTTCGTGCCAGCGAGTGACTGCCAGTGAATTGCGCTGACTGTAGCCACTGCCCACGTGATTGACCATGACGTGATAGCGCCCGTTGGACAGCAGCTGCACGGCCGGGTGGCGCCGGTTTGGCTCGCCGAACACCCGCAGGCGTATCTCGGCGGCGCGCTCGGCGGCCTCCAAGGGCGGGGCCTGGAGGGTATGCAGGTACGGGGCAGCCGTTTTCGGTACGCGCTCCTGCAAAAGCAGCATGCTGGCCTGGAACTGTGGGTCGGATGCAAAACGCCGTTGCATGGGCTTGTTCAGCAGTACAGCGGTCAGCGCCAGGAAACTCATGCCCTGGTGGTGGGCCATGAAGGAGCGGACGATCACGGCGTCCTGCCCGGGCGGCAGGCGTGCCTCGCTGTAGTCCACGGCTTCGTAGAGCCCGAAGCGGCCAGCCAGACCGAGCGTGGCCAGCCGTTGCAGGTTACGGCGGGCGGCAGAGGGCGCCACCATCAAGGCCAGCGCGCTGGCGTATGGGGCCACCACCCGGTCTTCACCCAGGCCGCGCTTGAGGCCAAGCCCCGGAACGCCGAACGCCCGGTACTGGTAGTTGAAGTGCGCGTCCAGCGCATTGTAGGCCGACTCCGAGACGCCCCACGGCAGGCCAGTCTGCTTGCCGTGTTCGATCTGGCGATTGACAGCGGCCTGGCAGGTCTGGTCGAGCAGTGTACCTTCATAGTTCGGCATCACCAGCAACGGCATCAGGTACTCGAACATCGAGCCGGACCAGGACAGCAGCACAGGCACGCCGGCATTGCTGGTGAGCAGCCGGCCCAGTGCGAACCAGCTGTCCTGGGGCACCTGGCCCTGTGCGATGACCACGAAGTTGGTCAGGCGCATCTCTGATGCCAGCAGGTCGTAGAACGCGGCATCCAGGCGATGCTCGTCGGCGTTGTAGCCGATGGAGAACAGGTTGCGTTGGTTGTCGTAAAGGAAGGTGAAGTCCATGTCGGCCAGGGCTTCAATGCGGCTGGCCAGGGCGTGCGCCTGGGCGATGCGCTGGCGGGCAAGTGCCCTGACGTTGGCCACTGCAAGTCGCTCGGGCTGCGGCCACTGCTCTGCGTCCAGCTGTGCCAGATGGCGCCAGCTAAGCGGGGCCGGGGGCTGCTGATCGTTGCCAGGCGGCAGGTGCAGTTGCTGCAATTCGCCGCTCAGGTCCAGGCATTGTTCATACAGGGCATTTAGCCAGAATGCACAATCGTCAGCCGCTTGCGCCCCTGGGGCAATGGCAGCCGGTTGCGTGATCAGCGCCTGCAGCTGTTCGACCAGCATGGGCAGCAGTGCGGCCGGTACGTTGCTGGCCTGCACGTGGGCCTGCCACACCTGTTCGCGCATTGCCTTGATCGGTGGGGCGTCACAGCTTGTGCTGGGGCAGACGTCCAGCAGCGTGTCAAAGGTGTCGAGCAAACCTTGGGTCAGGCGCCGGTCAAGCACCGGCGTCTCGGGCATTTCAAGGAGCCCGGGCCTGAGTGTCAGCAACAGGGCGGCCAGGTTGCCGCTGTCCACGCTGGAGATATAGAGCGGCGACAGCGGCTTGAGGGTCTGGGTGTCGTACCAGTTGTAGAAGTGCCCTCTGAAGCGCTCCAGGCGGCCGATGCTGTCGAGCATCTGGGCCAGGCGTTCGAACAGACGACCGGCACTGAGGTAGCCAAAGTCATGGGCCGCCAGGTGCGAGAGCAGGGCCATGCCCATGTTGGTCGGCGAGGTGCGATGAGCGATGCTGGCGAAGGGTGACTCCTGAATGTTGTCGGGCGGTAGCCAGTTGTCGGCAGGGCCGACGTGGCTGTCGAAGAAGGCCCAATTGGCGCGGGCCAGTCGATGCAGGAATGCCAGGTCTTCAGCCCCTGGCATTAACTCGGCCCGGCTGTTCGGGCGGCTGAGCCACCAGGCCAGCGCCGGGCCGAGCAGCCAAAAGGCAAGGACCGGCGATGCCATCAGCAGTATCACTGGCTGCATCGCCAACGTACCGCCCAGCAGCAGCACCAAAACCGGTTGCCCCCATTGCTCACGGTACATTGCCTGTAGCGTGTCGGCGCTAATGCGTTCGTCTTCGCGCGAGGGGTTCCACTGCAGCAGGCGCCTTTTACTGACCACGAGCCTCCACAGGGTGCGCAGGATTGCGTCGAGGCTGAAGTAGGCCTCGAAGGGTAACCAGGCCAGTGACAGACCGGTACGCAAGAAGTAGGTGCCAGATGTGTGCAAAGCTGCCAGCAGGTGTTCTGAAACGGGTACATCGGTGGTCTTGCCCAGCACTTCGAGCAGAGAGTCGAGCAGTGGGCGCGTCAGCAGCAACGCCAGTAGCGATAGCGTCCAGGCAAGTGGCGTGGCACTCGCCAACCAGCCCCACAGCAGCAGGGTCAGTAGCGCCGCCGGCTCCAGGCTGCGGCGCAGGTTGTCGAAAATCTTCCAGCGCGACAGGGCGCTGAGCGAACTTTGCGCCAGACCTTGAGTGCCAGTGCGCAGCCACGGCAGCAGCCACGGCAGCAGTTGCCAGTCGCCGCGTATCCAGCGGTGGTGGCGTTTGCTGTCGGCGCTGTAGCGGGCCGGGTAGGCTTCGAACAATTGCACATCACTGAGCAGCCCTGAGTGAGCGTAGCAACCCTCGATCAGGTCATGGCTCAGTATGCGATTGTCGGTCAAGCGGCCCTCCAGGGCCTGCTCGAAGGCATCCACCGCATAGATGCCTTTGCCGATGAAAGAGCCGCTGAGAAAGAGGTCCTGGTAGACATCCGAAACAGCCTGTGTGTAGGGGTCGACTCCGGCGTCGCTGCCAAACAGCCGCGCATAACGCGAGCGCGACACACTCGGCAGGCTGATGCCCACCCTCGGTTGCAAGATTGCATAACCTGCCTGGATACGACCGGTATGTGCGTCGAAGCGCGGGCGGTTCAGCGGGTGCTGCATGGCACCGACAAATTGATGGGCGGCACCGCGAGGCAACTGGGTATCGGTGTCCAGGGTGATGACATAGCGCACGTGGCCAAGGGTTTGCAGGTTGCCGACGATGCGCATGAAGCACTCATGGCCGTGGCCGCGCAACACCGCGTTCAGCTCGGCGAGCTTGCCGCGTTTGCGCTCGCGCCCCATCCAGCAGCCTTCTGCGTTGTTCCATATGCGTGGCCGGTGAAACAGAAAAAAGCGCTCGCTGCCAGGGCCTGGATACTTGTGATTGAGCGCCTGGATGCCTTTGCTGGCGAGTTCGAGCAGTGCTTCGTCTTCGGGCCGTGTCTGCTCGCGGGCATCCATGAAGTCGCTGAGCAGGGCGAAGTGCAGGTGCTCGTCACGGTTAGCCAGGAAGCGTACCTCCAGACCTTCGAGCAGTTCCTCGACATCGTCGGCAGTGGCCAGCAGGGTTGGCACCACCACCAATGTGCGGGCCTCTGCGGGAATGCCGACGGAGTAGTCCAACCGCGGCAAGAAGGACGGTTTGACGGTCAGGGTCACCAGCCAGTTCACCAGGCCGATGGCCAGGCGGCTGGTGCTCAGCAGTATCGGCACGGCCATGCCAGCGAGCACCGCGATGGGCCACCCCTCCAAGTCGATGGCGCGTATGAAACCCCACGCAAACAGGCAGCACAGCAGCGCCACAGGCACCAGATAGAACGCTAGCGGTGCCCGGTGCAACAGGCGCTGCCAGCGCTCGGCCAGCGGCACCCGCGCAGCGAGACGCTGCTCCAGCAACGGCAGCCCGGCACCTGCCAGGTAAAACCCCACATGTTCGGCCTCCTCACCGGGGGCGGCCCCGGAAGCCTCAGCCAGTTCGATGGCCGTGCGTGCCACGGCGGCTTCGCTCAAGGCGCAGTGGCGTGCCAGGCGTTCGACAACGTGCCGGTAATGGTCACGGCTGGTGAAGTCCATGGCTGGGTAGACGGTGGCCGGGTCGCGGCACAGCGTCTGCTCTACATGGCTCAGGTGCTCGACGAACAGTCGCCAGTCGATGGTCGACAGCAGTCGCAGGCTGCCGATGCTGTTACTGATGGACACCTGATCGATGGCCTGCTGCTGTGCATCGAGCTGCACATGGCGCTCGATGCTCAGCGCCGACTCGCTGAGCATCTGCTCCACCCACAGCAGCGGCTGGGTCAGTGAAGCGCTGTGGCCCTGCAGCCTCCTGGCCAGCTCGGCGACAAAGGCGGCGGTCATCGGCGGATCCGAGCGGGCCATGTCGGCGACCACCAGCACCACGCTCTTGGCATCGCGCTCGGCGGTTTCGCCAAGCCGATCGGCCCAGAAATTGGCCAGGTCGCGGTCAGCCCAGTTTGCCATGACCCGCGCCGCCACCCGCCGCAGGTTCTCGATCAGGGCCAGGCGTAGCATGATCGGGATCGCCCAGAGTTCTCCCAGGGTCAGGGTAGCGGCCTGTTGATAGGCCACGACGAAACGGCTGAGGCTTTCGGCGTCGATCCGCCCGTCACCATGGGAAATAGTCTCAAGCGCAATGTCGTAGACACGGGGCAGGCCGCTGGAGGGGCCGTTGTCCAGCCTTGGCAGCTGCAGGCTGTAGTCGGCTGGCAGGTGGCGTTTGGCAATACGGATCTGGGTTTCGACCAGGTAGAAGTTGTCGAGCAACCACTGCGCAGCGGGCAATGCCGGACGCGAGCTGGGCAGGGCGCCGGCCAGGGCAGTGCAACTGGCGCAGAGCATGCGCTCGTTATCGGCCAGGCGGTCGAGCAGCGTGTCGTCCGCCGGCAGTCGGCTCAAGCGATGATGATGGGCCAGCCAGAGACCGTGCTCGGCCATCTGGTCGGCGTTGTACAGCTCCGAGCGCAGCAGGCTTTCATAGGTGAAGGTATCAGGGGGTGAGTGCCAACGCACGGCATGTGCGTACAGGCGACGTAGGGAGGCGAGTGTGTTGAGCCAAGGATTGTCCATGGTGTGCTGATTTGCCGATCTAGCCTTTCAGCTGCCAGTCTGCGGCGCTCGTTAAGCAGCGTCTGTACGGTAGCGAACAGACTCGCATCGGACCGGCGCCCAAGGTGACGTCATGCACCGTTTTAGACATCCAATGCGATTACCTGCGCGCGTTCGAAGAACGCCGTTCACGAGCTGACCCTGTCCCCTCCTGAGAACTGGTCGAATTGAGCCGGTCGCTTCTGGCGGTCATGACCCATTGCGGATACGATCCAACTCAAGCACATGAAAAGGAATTCAAGAAAAGGGATGTACCTTGCACCTCTCTGGATGAAGTCCGGCAGCGCATCGATGCCATCGACCAGAGCCTGGTTTCACTGCTCGCCCAGCGTGGCAAGCGGGTGACGCAGGCTGCGAGCTTCAAGAAAACCAATGATGACGTGCGTGCACCTGCGCGGGTCGAGCAGGTCATCGAAAGGTGCGTGGATTGCCCGAAGAGGCGGGAGCTTCGGCAGCGGTTATGGAACAGGTCTACCGGGCCATGATCTCGGCGTTCATTGCCGAAGCGCTGAATACTCACGCCAAGCTGACCCAAGAGGCCTCAGGCGCTTGAAGGATGTCGAGATAGGCGCCACGCGGGGTAGCGCCTCAACCCGATAGCGGGTCGGGGCGCTTTGCTTTTTGATCAGTCGACCCGTACAAACACATTCTTGGCGAAGTCACTGCCGCCAACGGCTTCCAGGCGCTTGCCGCCGTCCAGCACGCGTACGTTGATCAATGCCTGGCCATCCTTGTTGCGCGCGACGACCACATCATCCGTGCGCTCCCACTCATCGACCTTGATCTTGCTGCCGTTGGCGATGATGTAGTCGCTGGAGAACTCGATCTTCTGTTTCGGGCCCTGGATACCCATCACCGTCGTGGTTTGTTCATAGGTGCCTTCCAGGGCATCGTTGCCGCAGCCGGCCAGTACACAGAATGGCAACGCAGCGAGCACGAGTTTGAATTGACGCATGGGATGTCCTTATCGGGTGTTTTTAACAAGCGCGGGTCATGGCGCCGGTCCTTGGGCGTTCGCACGGGGTGCGAATGGCGACGCGGGATTATACATACTGTTTGAAAAAAATCTGATTTTGCCCCTTAGTTGTTGTGCATTTCCCATCGATACGCTTCCCGCCTTTTTTCGTTGCGGCCGCTTGGGCACCGCTCTAGTCTCGGCCTGTCGATGCTCATCAGCGACACGGCTTTGACAGGCTGTATTCGACAGTGAAGGTAGGGCTTACCTCTATGGTGGCTGTGCGTGGGGCACCTTTGTGTGCGCCGGGTTTGCATCTCTGTCGACCGGTCTGTCAACCCATGCACAGCTGCCACCCCATTGTGTGACAGCGATGGGTGTCGGCCTCATCGACAGCGGTATACATATGCTGAAGATTGCCCCCGATCCACCCCACGATATTCATTCCCTCGAAGACACCCTGATCCAGGCTACGCCCTGTGCGCGACGACCGTGGTGCATCAGGCATTGCTGCTGCAGCCCACGTCACCAGCGTCGATGATGATGGCTTCGATGCATGAGATGGAGGCGCTGCGGGCTTTGCTCGAATCAGCGCTTATCCAGGTGCAGATGCCCACCGGGCCTCGGACATGGCACTAAGGCTCAGGTGGTGCTGGCGGCTCGGTCCTCTTCGCGGGCAAGCCCGCTCCCACAGGTGCTGCGCAAGCCTTCAGGCCTGTTGTGATCTCTGTGGGAGCGGGCTTGCCCGCGAAGAGGCCAGATCAGGCAATAGAAATTTCAAGGAGATTGAACAGTGACTACAGACAACACCCCATGCACCGTCGGCAAGACCACCTGCTGAAGGTGATAACCAGACCCACCCATTGTTCCGCATCGAGCCCGGCATCCCGTGCCGCGACGCCCGCGAGCAAGCCTCGGAGCTGACGGGCTATGTGCGGGAACTGACCGTCCTCGGGCTGATGGACGAGAAGCCGATGATGATCTGAGCCTCGCACTACCAGAGCGCAATGGCCAATGCGTTGATGGACGATGCCGAGCTGGGCATGACGCAATGAACCGCTAAGGCCTCAGGTCTGGCATATCGGTGCCGGCAGCGACATTCGCCTCGGCTTCAAGCTTCAGCCGGTCGGCCTTGCTGATGTACTTGGGTTTGTTGCTCTTGGGTGCCAGCTTGGCATTGGCCTTTTTCTGGTGGGCCTTGAGCAGCTGTTTGAGTTTTTTCTGGCGGTTCATTGTCCATCTCTGAAGTGCAACCTAGGTCGCGCATTGTACCCCGGGAACTTCGTGCAGCGGGCCCGGTCTGTAGCCTCTCGCCGAATTCACCAAGCTTCCCGGACCCTGTTGAGTGCCCACCTTCATGCCAAGCCCGCGTCTGCTGTCAGCATTGTTCCTGTTGTTCAGCGCCGTCGCCTGCCAAGGCGTGCTGGCGGGTCCATATTCGGCGCCAGCGCGCAGCAACAAAGCCTCGATCCAGCTGATCGAGGCCGCCTCGCGCCAGTATGAAGCAGGCAAGCTGGACCAGGCCGCCGCCACGCTGGAACGTGCCCTGCAGATTCAGCCGAACAACCCCGCCACGCTGCACTACCTGGGCGTGCTGCGCCTGGAACAGGGGCAGTATGACCAAGCTGAAGTGCTGGCCGTGCGCTCCAACCAGCGCGTTGGCAGCAACATCGCGCTGCGCAATCGCAACTATCAGCTGATCCAGGCCGCGCAGAAGGCCCGGGGTTCCGGCCTGATTCCAGTGGCTCGATGATGCAGGTAATTGATGAACTGAATTCCATTGATATATGAGAATTCGCCAATAATTGCATGCTTGGGAATGAATAGACTGGAAGGCCATTGAACGGAGCCTTCCAATGTCTGCCTACGAAACAACCGCACCGGTTGCTTCCACCTCCAGAAACGCAGGACTCAGCATCGCGATCCTGGCCTTTTCCGCCTTTCTCATTGTCACCACCGAGTTCCTGATCGTGGGCCTGCTTCCCGCGCTGGCCAGGGAACTGGACATTTCGATGGCCGTTGCAGGGCAGCTGGTGACGCTTTTTGCCTTCACCGTGATGATTTTCGGTCCGCCTCTGACGGCGGCGCTGTCGCATCTGGAGCGGAAAAAGCTGTTCATCGCGATCTTGCTGCTGTTCGCCGCCGCCAACGCCGTTGCCGCCGCCTCAAGCAGCTTCTGGGTGCTTGCCGTGGCTCGCGTGCTGCCTGCCTTGGCCTTGCCGGTGTTCTGGGGGACTGCCAGCGAGACCGCTGGGCAACTGGCCGGGCCGCTGCGGGCGGGCCAGGCTATTTCAAGGGTTTACCTGGGGATTTCGGCGGCCATGCTGCTGGGCATTCCGCTAGGGACTGTCGCGGCCAATGTGATCGGCTGGAGAGGGGCGTTCTGGGTGCTCGCCGGGCTTTCATTGATCATGGCTGCAGCCATGTGGGTCTGCATGCCGAGTGTGGCGCGCACGGCCAAGGTGGATTTCCTCAAGCAGGCGCGGATTTTCAAGGAGCCGTGTTTCCTGGCCAACATACTGCTTTCTGTGCTGGTGTTCAGTGCCATGTTCATTGCCTACACCTACCTGGCCGACATCCTCGAGCGAGTCGCGGGCGTGGCCCCGACCGATGTTGGCTGGTGGATGATGGGCTTTGGCGCCATTGGCCTGGTGGGTAACTGGATGGGGGGCAGGGCTGTTGACCATTCGCCGATCAAAGCCACCATCGGCTTCCTCGCGCTGCTTGCCCTGGGTATGGCCGCGACCGCTGCGCTGGCTCAAGGCGGCTGGTTGTTCGGTGTTGCGCTTGGGCTGTGGGGCATCGCCAATACGGCGCTTTACCCGGTCAGCCAGGTGCGCGTCATGCGTTCGGTCAGCCACGCACAGGCGCTGGCGGGCACCAGCAATGTCTCGGCGGCCAATGCCGGCATTGCTGTGGGTGCCATCGTCGGCGGCATGACTTTGTCGAGCCTGGGCATCGGCTACCTCGGCTATGTGGCCGCTGCTGTGGCGGTTCTCGCGCTGCTGCTGGCGCTGGTCGTTCGCAACCTCGCGCCTGCGCGTTAGGGCAGGGCGGTCAGCTATCGCCAGCCTGGCTGCCATGGGCGGTCAGCCTCGGCAACAGGTAGTCCAGCAGTGCACGTACCTTGGGCTGGTTCTCGCGGCTCTTCAGCCATACCAGGTTCATGGGCAGACCGTCCGTTGCCAGCTCAGGCAACACCTCGACCAGTGTGCCCTGGTCGAGGTGCCGCTGGGTCAGCCAGGTCGGTAGTTGGCCGATGCCATGCCCGGCGAGCACTGCGGCCACTTCGCCCTCGCCATCACCAACAGCGATGCGCGCCTGTAGCGTGCGTCGCTCCATCTCCCCCGGCTGGCGGCCTTTGAAGAACCATGGGCTGACCTGGCCATCACCGTGCCCATAGCCGACACAGTGATGCTGATCGAGATCACGCTCGTTTTGCGGGGCACCGTGCTGCGCAAGGTAGCTGGGTGCGGCGCAGAAGATCAGGCGTTGGGCGCCGAAATACTGGTGGCCCAAGCCGGCAGGCCAGGCATCCGGGCCGCCGATGCGCACAACGATGTCGATGCCTTCGTGTACCGGGTCGATAAAGCGGTCGGTAAATGAGATGTGCGGTTGCAGCAGCGGATGCTGATGGATGAAATCCAGGATCAATGGCAGTACATGCAAGCGGCCGTAGGAGGCCGGCAGGTCTATCCGCACCTTGCCGTGCGGCTCGTCGCCTTCGGCGCTGAGCGCATGCTCTACCTGCTCCAGGTCGGCCAGTACCGACGTGCAGGTACGGTAGAAGGTGACACCCGCATCGGTCAACGCCAGGGTGCGGGTGGTACGGTTGAACAGTCGTACATTCAGGCGTTGCTCGAGGCGCGCGATACTCTTGCTCACCGCAGAGCCTGTGAGGTTCAACCGTTCGGCCGCTGCAGTGAAACTGCCCAGGTCTGCGACGGTGACGAACACGTCGAGACCCTTCAGCCGTTCGGATGAAAACATGCGTTGCTCCTTTTGCGTGCCATTGGAACAGGAATTGCTCGCAACACTGAAAACCTGACCTGGCAGGGGATAGGCCAATGCTCATGCATGACCACTACTTCATGTACTTCATTGTCGCGACCGTACTGGCCGTGGATGTGGTGGCGGTCACCCTGTATTGGCGCAGCAAACCCTGAAACCCAGCCTCGGGGGAAGAATACCCCTAGTCGGGGCCTTTGCGATGGATCATCGACGGGTATCGCTTCCCAACCCGCCGTGATGGCGGTAGCCTCGGGAGACTTTAGCCGATAGAAATTCCATTCCATGCCTGCAGGTTTCCCCGGGTTGCCGTCACTCAATGCGCTGCGTGTATTCGAAGTGGTGGCGCGTCAGCTTAATTTCCGCCTCGCCGCCGAGGAGCTGGGCGTGACCCAGGCGGCTGTCGCCCAGCAGGTGCGCGGGCTGGAAGCCAGCCTGCAGGTGCGCCTGTTCGAGCGCCTGCCACGGGGCGTTGGCCTGACCGATGCCGGGCGTGGCTATGCTGCGAGCATCCGCAGCGCCCTGGTGATGATCGACGAAGCCACCCGGCAGTTGCGCCCGGCGCCATCCCAGCTGACGGTCAGCGTGACACCTACCTTTGCCTCGAAGTGGCTGATTCCAAGGCTCGGCCACTTCGCCGAGGCGCACCCCGACATCGATCTGCGCCTGCTGGCCACCGACCGTCTTTCCCATTTCCAGACCGATGGCGTCGACATCGCGGTGCGCTACGGTCAGCCGCCGTTCGGTGGCGGGCTGAACGTCGAGCTGCTGATGGAGCAACGCATCGTCGCGGTGGCGAGCCCGGCATTGCTGGCTGAAATGGGCACGCCAGAGAGCTTTGCCGCCTTGCAGGGCTATGTCGCCTTGCACGATGGCCACAACTTCTGGCCGCAATTCACGGCCGCGTTATTCCCCGATCATCCGAAACCGACGTCGAAAAATGTCCGTTTCAACCAGACATCGCTGGCCATCGACGCCGCCATAGGCGGGCAGGGCATCACCCTTGCCAGCTACGCCTTCGTCAAGGACGACATCGCCGCCGGCAGGCTGCAGCAGGTGTTCCCCCAGCAGCTGAGGCTGGACAAGGCGTTCTACCTGGTATGGCCTCGCAAGGAGGCGCCAGCGCTGGGCCTTGTCAGAGGGTGGCTGAAAGCCCAGGTGGGCGAAAGATAAACTACTGGCTAGGCAAACTTCCCCTGCCTCCCTCGTCCAATGGATGGCTGCTAGTGTGATGAAACTTGCAACACAGCAGTTCCATCATCGAAGGAGGCAACATGTCTGTAGAAAAAGTGGCAATCATCACCGCCGGTGGCAGCGGCATGGGCGCGGCAGCGGCACGTCGGCTGGCGGCTGACGGTTTCAAGGTCGGTATCCTGTCTTCTTCAGGCAAGGGCGAGGCACTGGCCGCCGAGCTCGGTGGCATCGGCGTCACCGGCAGCAACCAGTCGGTTGCAGACCTGCAGCGGCTGGTGGATGCCGTGGTCGAGAAATGGGGGCGCATCGACGTGCTGGTCAACAGCGCCGGCCACGGCCCGCGCGCCGCGATCCTGGAAATCAGCGACGAAGACTGGCACAAGGGCATGGACACCTACCTGCTCAATGTCATCCGCCCGACGCGGCTGGTGACGCCGTACATGCAAAAACAGAAGGGTGGGGTGATCATCAACATCTCCACTGCCTGGGCATTCGAGCCTGTTGACCTGTTCCCCACTTCGGCCGTGTTCCGCTCGGGCCTGGCCGCCTTTACCAAGATCTTCGCCGACAATTTCGCTGGCGATAACGTGCGCATCAACAACGTGCTCCCAGGCTGGATCGACAGCCTGCCGGCCACCGAGCAGCGCCGCGACAGCGTACCGCTCAAGCGCTATGGCACCCGCGAGGAAATTGCCGCCACCATCGCCTTCCTCGCCAGCGACGGCGCTGCCTACATCACCGGGCAGAACATCCGGGTCGACGGTGGCGTGACACGCAGCGTCTGACTACCCATGGCCGCAGCCAGCGCTGCTGCGGCCTGCACGTCATGCAACAGGGAGTTCCCCATGCTGGACGATCTGCTCAAGCGCATCTGGGCGCAGTTGGCAATCCCGGTCGGCCCGGTACGCAACCCTTTCAGGCTGATGCAGCTGGCTACGCTTGACCAGCAAGGCTGGCCGGTGTCCCGCACGGTGGTGCTGCGAAGCGTCGATGCCGGTGCGGGTGCGTTGTACTTCTACGTGGACAAGCGCTCGGCCAAGTGCGCTCAGATAACTGCTGAGCCACGCGTGGCGCTGACCGCACTGAGCCCTTGCGGCGTGATGCAGATCCGCCTGCAGGGGCTGGCCAACCTGGTGAAAGATGCCGGGCAGCTTCAACGCTGCTGGGGGGCGGCGCGTGACAAGACTCAGGCGTTGTTCCGCCATGGCGCTGTGCCGGGGCAGGTGATTGAAAGCCCTGAAAGCGCTTGCGCAATCACCGTGGATGGCTTCGAGCACTTTGCACTGATGCAGATCGAGGCGACGGCACTGGAGTGGCTGGACCTTGCACAGCCGGTTCAGCAGCGGGCGCGCTTCGACCGCCGGCAAGGGGACTGGCACGCTTCCTGGCTGGCGCCCTGAAAACGATAGACCAACAATGGAACAAGGAGCGACTGATGAAAGGTTACTGGATCATCCTGGGGGCTGCGGTGACCGACCCCGAGGCTCAGCAGGTCTATGGGCGGTTATGGGGCCCTATCGCCGAAAAGTACGGAGCGAAGCTCAAAAGCCTGGAGCCGGGGGCATTGGTGGAGGCGCACACCAGTACGCGGGTGCTGGCGGTCGAGTTCGAAAGTTACGCCCAGGCCAAAGCGTGCTACGAGGACCCTGCCTACACAGAAGCCAAGGCGTGGGCGCTGCGCGCCTATCGTCGTGAACTGATCATCATCGAGGGCGATTTGAACTGACGCAGCGGTTTTTACGTTTTGCGACAAATTTTTTACATTTGTCGTTATAACGTTACGCCGCTCGTCGCCGGTGGCCGTCAGCCCCCTCGGCTCATGACTTGCGAAGCCTGGTATTTCCTGGAGTCTTAATGAGAGTCGATCTAGACACTGAGGCCACCGACCTCGATGGTTTCCCGCGTTTTCAGCGGGCAATGGTTCATGCGCGCAAGCTGATGGTGCTGATGTACCTGGCGCTGCTGGCAGCTGGGCTGCTGTTGGCGATACAGGGGCTCATCGGGATATTCAGCCCAGACTCCTACTGGTTGGTCCTGCTCGCGGTCAACGGCGCAATGCTGTTGCTGTTGGCGGGCGCCGCCCAGTCGGCTTGGCAGGTGGCCAGCTGGCGTGCCACTGCCATGGGCCAGGTGCCCGTCCCGCTGATGTTCTGGCGCTCTGCCGGCGAAACCGTCGAGCCTGAGTCGCTCAGCCGTTTCGATCGCTGGTGCCGGCAGGTCGCTGACGGCTGCCGACGGCAGTGGCGCAAGCTTGGCGCAGAAGCACCCTGGCTTATGGGCCTGGCGGTGCTGGCACTGCTGCTGGTCAAGGGCGCTTGGCGCTTTGACCTGCCGACGCCTACGGTGGCAGGGCAAGTGACCTGGGTTGCCATCGGCCTGTTGGCCGTTTGCGCATTCGGCCTGGTCGTGCTCGAACGCCACCTGATGGCCGAAAGCGAGGCGACCTGGCCCGAGGCCGGCGCGCTTGCAGCCACGTTGCGGCTGGCCATTGCCGTGCAGGTGCTGACCATTGCCTGCCTGGCCTGTGTTGACGGCGAGCGGCTGTGGCCGGCGCGCCTGGCGGTGCTGATTGGTGTGTTGCCTGGCCTGGCAGCGCTCGAACTGCTGATACGCGCCGCGCTGTCGATGTTCCGCCCCTCGCGCCCAAGTGAAGAGCCGGCGCTGGTGGCACGCAGCCTGGCGGGTGACTTCCTGCAATGGCCACCGCGGCCCTTGGCCGTGCTGCAGGACGAACTGCACCAGCGCCTGGGCATCGACCTGCGCCAGGTATGGGCGTTTGCCTTCATGCGTCGGGCGTTCCTGCCGGTGGCGGCGCTGGTGGCGCTGGTCGGTTGGTTGCTGACCGGCATCATCGAGGTGCCGACCAACAACCGCGCGGTATACGAACGCTTTGGCAAGCCCGTGGCGGTGTACCCGCCGGGCCTGCATGCTGGTTTGCCCTGGCCATTTGGCAAGGTGCTGTGGGTGGACAACAGCATCATCCATGAATTGGCGACCACAACAGCCGAAGGTACCCCCGAACCCTTGGCGGCCGCCGATGGTACGCCGCCGACAACGGCCAACCGGTTGTGGGACGCCACCCACCTGAGCGAGAACTCGCAGGTGATTGCCGGTGCCGATGGCGGGCGTCAGGGGTTCCAGATCGTCAACATGGACGTGCGTTTCATCTACCGTATCGGCCTGAGCGACGCGGCCGCCCTGGCGGCGGCCTATCACACCGCTGACGTCGAGCAACTGCTGCGCAGCGTTGCCAACCGCGTGCTGGTCCACGATTTTGCCGTTCGCTCGCTGGATGGTTTGCTGGGCGCCGAACGTGCCGCGCTCGGCCGCGACATCGGCCAGGCAGTGCAGGCCGACCTGGACCGCATGGATACCGGAGTGGAGCTGTTGGCGACCTCGGTGGAGGCGATCCACCCGCCAGCCGGTGCGGCAAATGCCTACCACGCCGTGCAGGCGGCGCAGATCACTGCCCAGGCACTGGTCGCCCGTGACCGCGGGCAAGCTGTGCAGAAGGTTGACGAAGCCCGCCAGAGCGCCACGACGTTGACCGACAAGGCCACCGCCGAAGCCCACGAAACACAGACCAAAGCTGACACTGGCGCATTGCGCTTCGACGCCGAGCACACCGCCTGGCTGCACGCAGGCCAGGCGTTCATCCTCGAACAGTACCTGGAGCGGCTGTCCCAAGGCATGGCGCAAGCGAACAGCCTGATCATCGATCACCGCCTGACGGCGAACCAGGCGCCGACCCTGGACCTGCGCAGCTATGCAGCGCCCATCGACCCTTCGCAGCCGAAACCCGCATCCGGCCGTACCCAGGAGCGTAACCAGTGAATTCCCATACCGCCCATGGTCATGACCACGACCACGACCACGACCACGACCACGACCACGACCACAATCACGATCATGCCGACACTCACGACCGTGCCCGTCCCGCCTGGCTGCGTGTCGGTATCGCCTTGCTATTGGTCCTTATCATGGCCGCGGCAGCCTGTTTCGTGCAGGTTCGTGTCGGCGAAGCAACGGTCATCACGCGCTTTGGCAACCCGTCGCGGGTATTGATCGAGCCCGGGCTCAACTGGCGTTGGCCAGTGCCGTTCGAGGCCGCGGTGCCGGTCGACCTGCGCCTGCGCACCACCTCCAGCGGGCTGCAGGATGTCGGCACACGGGATGGCCTGCGCATCATCGTCCAGGCCTATGTCGCCTGGCAGGTGGCGGCCGACCCGCAGAGCATCCAGCTGTTCATGCGAGCGGTGCAGAACCAGCCCGACGAGGCAGCGCGGCAAATCCGCACCCTGGTGGGCTCGGCCCTGGAAACCACGGCCAGCGGTTTCGAACTGGCCGACCTGGTCAACGTCGATGCCAGCCGGGTGCGCATCGATGGCTTCGAGCAGCGCCTGCGTGAGCAGATCGAGCAGCAACTGATCAACAGCTATGGGGTGCATGTGGTGCAAGTGGGCATCGAGCGGCTGACCTTGCCCAAGGTCACCCTTGAAGCCACGGTTGACCGCATGCGCGCCGAGCGCGAGACCATCGCCACCGAGCGCACTGCCGAAGGCAAACGCAAGGCGGCCGAGATCCAGTCGGCGGCCGAGCGCGATGCCAGGATCCTGCAGGCCGATGCGAGCGTGAAGGCTGCGCAGATCCAGGCGCAGTCGCAGGTGCAGGCGGCGGACATCTACGGCAAGGCCTATGCCGGTGCGCCGCAGCTGTACACCTTGCTGCGTTCGCTCGATACCCTCGGTTCGGTCATCAACCCCGGCACGCGGTTGGTGTTGCGCACCGACGCAGCGCCGTTCCGCGCCCTGGTCGAGGGGCCTGCGCTGCCTGCGGGGGCTGACCATGGCCAGCCGTGAGCAACAGGTGTCGGCCAGGTTGCCCACAGGCCCCTGGCTGCAAGCAGGGCGTATAGGCTTTCTGGCGTTGTACGCGGTGGCGCTGCTGGCGGCAGTGGGTTGGCTGTTTGGCAATGTGCGTCAGGTCGGGCCGGAAAACCGTGCGGTGGTCTTGCGGATGGGGGCCGAGGCGCGCATCCAGAACGCAGGCTTGTTGCTGGCCTGGCCTGAGCCCTTCGAGCAGGTGGTGATGTTGCCCTCGGCAGCGCGGGTGACCGAACGCCGGGTCGAGTTGCTGCTGCGCTCGGAGCTTGCGCAGAAATCCGACAAGGACGGCGCGCTGGCCAGCGATGCCACGGCAGGCTCGGGTTATCTGCTGACCGGCGATGCCGGGGCCGTGCAGCTGGACGTGCGGGTGTTCTACACGGTGAGTGACCCGTACGCCTACGCGCGCCAGGGCCAACACGTGCAACCGGCGCTGGACCGCCTGGTTGAGCGTAACGCCGTGCAGATCTGCGCCTCGCGCGACATGGATGCCATCCTGGTCGCACGCCCGGAGCTGGTCGGCGGCGATGCCGGGCTGGCCGATCAACGTGAGCGGCTGCGCGGTGACCTGCAGCACGGCATCAATGGCAGCCTGGCCCGGCTGAGTTCAGCCGGTGCCAGCCTGGGGATCGAGGTGGTGCGGGTCGACATCCAGTCGTCGTTGCCGTGGTCGGCCGTCAGCGCGTTCAACGCGGTGCTCACTGCCAGCCAGCAGGCCGAGCAGGCAGTGGCCAAGGCCCGCAATGATGCCGCTCGGCAACTGCAACAGGCCACCCAGGCCGCTGACCGCACCGTGCAGGTGGCCCAGGCCGAAGCGAGTGAGCGGTTGTCACGCGCCCAGGCCGCGACCGCGATGATCGTCGGCTTGAGCCAGCAGCAGGATCCGCAGCTGTTGCTGCGCCTCTACCGTGAGCGGGTGCCGGCGATACTGGCGCGCGCCGGGTCGGTCACCACCGTCAACAAAGATGACGCCGGGCACATGATCCTGCAGGGGCCAGCACAATGAACACGACGCCTACTTGCCATTTCTGGAGCTGCTCGCGATGAGTACTCATCATTGTCAGGGGCACCATCACCATGCCCATACCCACCTCACGTCCGGTTTGCTGTCGCAGGCCGAGCAGCGCACTGCCGCCCGCCAGCTGAGCCTGGCGATGCTGGCCCTGGGGTTGCTGGGGCTGGGGCTGGTGTGGCGCTGGCTGGCGCCGACACAAGAGGGGGTCAGCCAGTTGCTGCTGGGCGCTGCCTCGTTGCTGGTGGCTGTGCCGGTGTTGCGCTCGGCCTGGTACAGCCTGCTGCATCCCAGCCTGCATGGCCTCACCGATCAGCTGATCGCGCTGGCCATGCTGGGTGCCTGGGCAACCGGCGACCTGGCCACCGCGGCATTACTGCCGATCATCATGATCTTCGGCCACATGCTCGAAGAGCGCAGTGTGCTGGGTTCGCAAGAGGCCATTGCCGCGCTGGGGCAGTTGACCCGCAGTAACGCGCGGCTGATCGATACCGATGGCCAGGTGCGCGAGGTCGATAACGCCAGCCTCAAGCCAGGCGACCAGGTCGAGGTGCGCGCCGGCGACCGTGTGCCGGCCGACGGCCGTGTCCTGCAGGGGCAGGCCAGCCTCGATACCGCGCCCATCACCGGTGAGGCGGTGCCGCTGGAAGTGGCCAGTGGCATGGATATCCATGGCGGCTCGATCAACCTGGATGGTTTGCTGCGGGTAGAGGTTACCCGTGTTGGTGATGACTCGACCTTGGGCAAGGTCATCGCCCTCATGCAGCGCGCCGAGCAAGCCAAGCCGCCGATCACCCGGTTGCTCGAACGCCACGCAGGGCGTTACCTGGTGCTGGTCTTGCTGATTGCTGCAGTCACCTGGTTCATCACCCGCGACGCCCAGGCCATGCTGGCCGTGCTGGTGGCTGCCTGCCCCTGCGCCCTGGTGCTGTCGGCACCGGCGACGGCGGTGGCGGGGATTGCCGTCGCAGCCCGGCATGGCATCCTGATTCGCGGTTCGGCCTTTCTCGAAGAGCTGGCCGACTTGTCTTCGCTGGTGATCGACAAGACCGGCACGCTGACCTACGGCGACCTGCGCCTGCGCAGCGTGGTCGGCACTGCGGCGGCATTGCCCCAGGCCGCTATGGTCAAGCTCGCAGCCAGCCTTGGCGCTGCCAGTAGCCACCCGGTCAGCCGGGCCCTCGCGGCGTTGGTACCGCATGAAGAGCATCTGGCGCTGCAGGACATTCACGAGCGCCAGGGCTTTGGTGTGGTGGCGCACACGGCCGAGGGTGAAGCGGCCCTGGGCCGCCCTGAGCTGTTCCGCCAGCTGGGCATGCAGGTGCCACCAGTGCCCGAGCATGACGGGCCGATTGCCGGCCTGGCGCTGAACGGGCAATTCCTCGCCTGGCTGCTGCTGGCCGACCACGTGCGCGCGGAATCTGCAGAGGCCATGCAGCAGTTGCGTGAGCTCGGCCTGCAGCGTCAGTTGCTGCTGACCGGTGACCGCAGCCGAGTCGCCGACGCCATCGCCGCCCAGGTCGGCATGACCCGCGTGGTGGCCGAAGCCCTGCCGGAAGACAAGATGCACCACGTCAACCAGGAACTGCAGCTGGGCTTCCGCCCTTTGGTAGTGGGGGATGGCATCAATGACTCACTGGCCCTGAAGGCCGGTGTGGTGGGGGTGGCAATGGGCGCCAACGGTGCCGATATTGCCCTGGCGGCAGCAGATATCGTGCTGATCAACGGCGACCTGCGGCGCCTGGCTACCTGCATCCGCCTCAGCCGCCAGTGCCGACGCACATTGCAGGTGAATGTGCTGATCGGCCTGGGCTGGACCTTGGCGATTGTCGTCGCTGCCGCCTTCGGCCTGCTGGGCGCGGCGGGCGCCATGATCGCCGCGCTGTTGCACAACCTCAGCACGCTGTTGGTGCTGACCAATGCCGGGCGCCTGTTGCGCTATGACGAGCGACTGGCGCAGAGCAGCCCGGCAGCGGCGCTGCAGCCCTAGCGGAGCACGGCGTCAGGGCCAGGTTCGTGCCTGGCCGAGCTGCTGCTTGCGCCAGGTGTGGTGCTCCACTCGGCGCTATCGCGTCGCTGCAGGCGGCGGAAGTTGGCGGCGATGCTGTCGATGAGCGGCGCATCATCAATCGGGTCCAGCCCCGGGTAAGGCTTGCCGTGGTAATCGCCGTCATGGGTCAGTACCGCTTCGACTCGTTCGCCGCTGGCGCTGTACAGCTGCTTCATCCGTTGCGCCTCGCGGTCCTTGCTGGCGTTACAGCGCAACGCATAATGGATCGCCAGGGCCGCGCCCAGCTCCAGGGCCGGTGCCGGTATTCCATGCTTGCGGGCCAGGTCGATGCTGCTCAGGATGCGCTCGTTGCGCTGCAGCTTGCGCATCGGGTCGCGCCCCACGCGGGCACAAGGGTCCTTGAACGAACGCTTGCAGCGGTCAAGAAAGGCAGCGGCAAAGCGCTCGACCACCTCGGCCATCTGTGGGTACTCGGCCACCAGCGCAGGCGCCACTTCCTGGTGGATCAGGCGCTCGGCCAGCGCACTCACGCGGGCGTCCCCCATGCCTTGGCCAACCCAGGTGTAGCCCAGCAGGCTGGCGTACCAGGCGATGATGGCATGTGGGCCATTCCACAAGCGGTTCTTGATGATCTGGATCTGGGTGATGTCGGTGACGGTTTTCACCTGCCGCAGCCGTTCCAGCAGGTCGCCGCCACGCTCGACATACAGCGGCATGTCGGGTTCGCTGTTAAAGAGCACCAGATGCATTTGGCTCAGGGCATTGCTGGACTGGGTGAAGGGCCGGAAGCGGCTGATCAGGCGCTGGTATTCAGCCGTCGGCGCCGCAGGTGCCGGTTCATCCTCAAGGCTGTTCTGGAACATCTGCGACTTGATACGCAATTGCCGAACCAGGGCGTCATTGCTGATTTTCGAGACGATGCGGCTGACCACCGTTTCGGCGAAATGGGTCTTCTGCAGCACCTGCCTGGCAATATCGGGTGCGCACAGCAACGCCAGTTGTGCCTGTACCTGCCGGCGCACAAACGCGGCGCCGCCGATCTTGTTCAGCACGATCAACAGGGTCAGCTCGCGGCCTCGGCGTTCGAAACGTTGCAGCAAGCCCTTGGCAATCACCTTGGCTTGCTGCTGGATCGCCTGCTCGGGCAGGCTCAGGCCGATGATTTCAGCGGCGTTGTACATCTCGATCACCGCGTGCTCATCGTCCATGTCGATCATGCGCACATTTTCAAGGGTCTGGTCGAACGCGCTGGCGCCGTAACGCACGCTGTAGCTGCCGAACGCGGCAACGGTTTCCCGGAGCATGCGCGAGCGGGTCGCGGCGATGATTTCGCAGGGCCGGGTATAGCCGTCCCAGTGGGCGAATACCTGGGTCAGGTAGCCGCCGCCGATGGCGCCGAAACCATGGATGCCCACACGAAACTGGTTGAGAGAGGCCGGGAAGGGCTCGGTGAGTTCCGGCATGCCCAGGTCGGGCACGCACTCGCTCAGGTCGGCGAGGAATTCGGGCATGCTGCGGTAGGCCTTGAGCGCGCCTGCCTTCACCTCAGGTGCAGGCGGCTTGATGTCTTCGATCAGAATGGCCTGGCCTTCGGCGCGGATGGCCGACAGCAGGCCGTTTTCCGAGTCTTCTATCATGAAGCACTGGGCAGGGTCGCAATTGAGTGCGCGGGCCGCCCGCAGGAATATTTCCGGGTGCGGCTTGCCTTGGCTGACTTCATCGCCACAGACGGTGATGTCGAAGTACTTGAGCACGTTGGCGTTGATCAGGTACTCCTCGGCAATCGCCCGGCGGCTGGAGGTGGCCACCGCCATGGTCAGGCCGGACTTGCGCAGCCGCTCCAGTACTTCCAGCAAGCCAGCCTTCAGCGGCACGCCGTGGCTGCGCACGTATTCCAGCTCCAGCTCATCGGCTCGCTGGCGAATCTGTGCATAGGGGAAGTCTTCGCCATTGTGGGCCTTGGCGAGGGCTTCGGCTTTCTTCGCACTCAAGCCCAGCGAGCCGATCAGCGTCTGCTCGCTCAAGGCCTTGCCGAAGATTTCCAGTGAGGCCTGTTTCAACGTCTTGAAACGCAAGCGCTCGGTGTCGAACATCGTGCCATCCATATCGAAGATGGCGCTGAGAATTTTTTTACCCTGAAACAAGATCATTGGTGGTTGCCCCTGATTATTTGCGTGAAATCCTTCGCCTCCAGCAACTGAATGGCGAGTCAATGCGCGTCGACTGCAGTGTGGGCAGTCAGGTAGGGGGCATGCGATCTACAGGGGGGCGCTCGGGATTTACCCAGAGGTAGGGCGGTACGGCGCGGGGCGTGCAGAGGAGGGTGACGAGCTTCGAGGCAATGCGGGTGCTGCGTTTGACTTTGGATTCACGCCCACTGGCTGCAGCCTTGCTGGCAGACAATGGGCGCACATAGCGATGGATACGTGTGATTCCAAGCATGAGGTGCTGTTCTTCCTTTTCTGGTGACTGACGTTCCTTTTTTACCCTTGCATGTATGCGCAAGCAGATGCAAGGCGCAAGCAACATCCGTTCGGTTACCGAACAGAAGCCGCATTCGCGCACTCAAGCCTTTAGCGGCAACTCCGATAGCTGCTCACCCGCCGTCGAAACCTCGACCAGACGTGGCGCCAACAAGCACAAGAGGAGTACTGCCCGCATGTTTGCCGACCTGAAGATCCGTACCGGAATGTTCTGGGTGCTGTTGCTGTTCAGCCTGACCTTGCTGTTCTCCACCGTCAGTGCCTGGCGGGCGGCGCTGGGCAGCGACGAGCAGATCACCGAGCTGGACCAGACCGCACACCAGTCGGATCGGTTGAACAATGCCCTGCTGATGGCCATCCGCTCCAGTGCCAACGTGTCTTCGGGCTTTATCGAGCAACTGGGTGGCCACGACGACAGCGCGAACAAGCGCATGGCGCTCTCGGTCGAGCTGAACGACAAGAGCCAGCAGCTGATCGATGAATTCGTCAACCAGGTGCAGGAGCCTGCGTTGCACGCGGTGGCCCAGGAGCTGCAAGCCACGTTCGGTGAGTATGCCAAGGCAGTGGCCGGCCAACGCGCAGCCACGCAGCAACGTTCGCTGGAGCAATACTTCAAGGTCAACACCGATGCCGGTAACGCCATGGGCCGGCTGCAGGCGCTGCGCCAGCAACTGGTCGCCGCCTTGAGCGAGCGCGGCCAGCAGATCATGCTGGAATCCGACCGCCGCCTTGGGCGTGCGCAACTGCTGAGCCTGGGGCTGCTGGCGGCGACATTGCTGCTCGCCGGGCTGTGCTGGGCGTTCATCGCGCAGCGCGTGCTGCAGCCACTGCGCGAGGCTGGCCGGCACTTTCAGCGGATTGCCGGCGGCGACTTGAGCGTGCCAGTCGAAGGGCATCGGCGCAACGAGATCGGCCAGTTGTTCCATGAACTGCAGCGCATGCAGCAGAGCCAGCGCGAGACCCTGAGCGGGATCAGCAGCTGCACCCGGCAACTGGCCGATGCAGCGACTGCCTTGAACACGGTCACCGAACAAAGCGCCAACCACCTGCGCCAGCAGGGCCAGGAGCTGGAGCAGGCCGCCACCGCCGTCACCGAAATGACCACGGCGGTGGAGGAGGTCGCGCGCAATGCCGTCACCACCTCCCAGGCTACCCACGCGTCCAACCAGCTGGCGGAAAAAAGCCGTCAGCAAGTCAGCGAAAATATCGATGGCACCCAGGCCATGACCCAAGAGATCCAGACCAGCAGCGCCCACCTGGCGCAGCTGGTGGGCCAGGTCCGGGATATCGGCAAGGTGCTTGAAGTGATCCGTTCGGTGTCCGAGCAGACCAATTTGCTGGCGCTCAACGCAGCCATCGAGGCGGCCCGCGCCGGGGATGCCGGGCGCGGCTTTGCCGTGGTGGCCGATGAAGTGCGTACGCTTGCCTACCGCACCCAGGCTTCGACCCAGGAAATCGAGCAAATGATCGGCCGTGTGCAACAGGGCACCGAAGCGGCTGTCGCCTCGATGCAAGCCAGCACCAGCAGGGCCCAGTCGACACTCGACGTCACCCTGGCCTCAGGCCAGGTACTGGAAGGCATCTACAGCGCCATCGGCGAGATCAACGAACGCAACCTGGTGATTGCCAGCGCAGCGGAAGAACAGGCGCAGGTGGCGCGCGAGGTGGACCGCAACCTGCTGAACATCCGCGAGCTGTCGAGCTATTCGGCGGCGGGTGCGCAGCAGACCAGCGAGGCCAGCCAGGCGTTGTCCGGGCTGGTCGGGGAGATGACGGCGCTGGTGGGGCGGTTCAAGGTCTGAGGCTCAGCTTTCCTTGCCCAATACGTAACGGTCGAACTGCTCGATGTACTCGTCGACGTTGTCTTCCAGCATCATCCGGTACTGCTCGCTGAAGTACTTCAGGATTTCCTCGCGCGCCGCCGCCATTTCGGCGCCGGACTTGAAGTTGCGGGCGCTGAGCCAGGCACTGAAGCGGCTGGCGGCAAAGGTCATCGAGGCGCTGACCTTGCCGACGTCGGCGAGTGTGTCGATCTGCTGGTTGGCCAGGTCGATATGCGCATCGGCGCGGTCGTAGAATGCCTGGTCGGTGGCTTGGGTCATGGGAATACCTGTGTGGGCGTGTCGTGCAGGGCGCAAAGCATGCCACAGCGGGTACCCCGCCGGCAGCATTTACCGGTGGCGGTTTATCCGGGTGAACGCGTCGCCGCCCCTGCGCGCCACCGTGTCCTGCTGGCTGACACAGTCTTCCAGGCGCCGCGCGATCGCGCGCAGCACCTGGTCACGGACGGCATGCCCGTGCACATCGTTGATGCCCTTGAAGTCGTTGATGTCGAGGAACAGCCGCGAGAACGGGCGGGCATGGTGCAGCGCACTGGCCAGCCGCTGGTTGAACAGCGAGCGGTTGCGCAGCCGGGTCAGCGGGTCGTGGTGAGCGAGAAAGCGAAGTTCCTGTTCGGCCTGGGCCAGTGCCATGGCGTTGCGCGCCACGCCGATGCGCGCGCCCACTTCTTCGGACCAGAAGGCCGAGCAGAGGATGTGCACCACGCCACCGTCCTTGTGCAGGTAGCGATTGCGGACGTTGCAATGCGGCTGGCCGTTCATCACCCGGATGATCGAGGCGCGCGTGGTTTCCAGGTCGTCGGGGGTGCATGTAGTGGGTGATCGGGGTGCCGATCAGCTCGTCGGCGCGGTAGCCGAGCAACGCCTTGCAGGCATTGCTGACGAACACGATGGTGTTGTCCCGGTCGACCACGAACACGGTGTCCAGCATCAGCTGGATCAGCTTGGGGTAAAGAGCTTGCAGGTCAACGGGCATAGGGGCGTCCGGTGCGTCGGGCTCGGGCGTGGCCAGCCTACACAGTGGCGGGCAGGTTCCACCCGCGGCCATTGATGCAGATATACTGCGCGGTCGTTTTGAGTATTCAGGAGTCGTTCATGCAGCAGGTTCTGCTCATCGTCGATGTCCAGTCCACCTTCAGCCCCCCCGAGTGGCTGGTGGACGGCATTCGTCTTTTGTCAGCGAGGATTCCGTCGGTTGCCTCGGTCGAATTGCACGATGAACAGGTGACGCCGTTCCAACGCCAGCTCGGCTGGCACCCAGCGGCCGAAGACGAGTGCCTGGTCGAAGTGGACCAGGTGTTCATCAAGCATGGCTATGGCCAGACTGCCGAGACCATCGCCCATATCAGGCAACTGGGCGTGGAGCGCGTGCTGGTTTGCGGCATGCAGACCGAGACTTGCGTGCTGGCGGCAGGCTTTGCGCTGTTCGATGCCGGGTTGTGCCCGACACTGGTGACCGACCTCACCGTCGGTTCCTCGCTGGACCGCTCCGGCAAGCTGGGCACCGACCTCTGGAAGCACCACTTCGGCAACGTGACCACACGGGCCGAGGTGATGGCCGAGGTCGCACAGTCGGGCTACTGAGAAAACTGCGAAAAGCCAGCGCGCATCGTTTAGCATGGGGGCGCCGATGCACCTGGCACCCCATCCTTGTCGAAACGCGTTAGCTCCCCCATGACTGCCTTCTACCTCAAGTTCCTCATCACCCCCACGCTCATGCTGGCCATCTCGTTGGCAGCCAGGCGCTGGGGTACGCAAATTGGCGGCCTGCTTTCCGGGCTGCCGGTCACGTCAGCTTTGGTTGTGCTGTTTCTCAGCCTTGAGCAGGGCCCGGGTTTTGCCTTGCAGGCGGTGCCCGGGGCACTGGCAGGCCTGGCGGCAGTGCAGGCGACCTACCTGTTCTACTACCTGGTGACGCGACGGGTTGGCGCCTTGCCCGGCTGCGTCACTGCGCTGGCGGTGTATGCCGCGACGGCAGCACTGATGAGCCATCTGGGCTGGGTGGGGTTGTCGGTGGCGGTGACGCTGGTGCTGCTGAGCTTGATCATCGTCGTCACCTCGCAACCGGCGCCCACCGGCAATGCCAAGGTGGTGCAACTGCCGCGCTGGGTGATCCCGATGCGCATGCTCACGGCCACCGCGCTGCTGGTGGCGATCACTGCCAGCGCCGAGTGGCTGGGGCCGGTGGCCAGCGGCCTGTTGGCGCCGATCCCGGTGATTGCCTGGCCGCTGGCGGTGTTCGCCCATGTTCAAGGTGGGCACCACGAACTGGGTGCCATCGTGCGTGGCAACGCCATTGGGGCGGTAGGCGTACTGGGCTTCTACCTGGCGGTCAAAAGCACCATCGCACAGTGGGGCAGCGTGCCGTCCATTGCCGTCGCCGTGGTGCTGGCCGTGGTGGCAACCTTCGCCCTGGCCAAGTTGCTCGACCGCCGCTGACTTCTGCACATCGGGCGGGTGCGTGTATCGCTTTGTATCAATGCGCCTGCCACCGCTACTCGCTTACAAATCCTGCGCTCGCCTGATACGCCCGGGATACATGCCTGGGGCCAAATGAGCCAGCCCGAACGAACACGCCTTACGGCCCGCGTTCCCTGGCTCTTTCGCCTTTGAGGCATGACCGTATGACTATCAGGAGAAACACCATGACCCGTATCCAGTTCCCCAACAAGACCCGTCTCGGCCTGCTCGGCATCGCCTTGGTAGGGGGTATCAACCTGGCGTCCTCGGCCTTTGCCGTCGAGGCATTGCCACAAGGCTATCAACTGGCGGCTGCGGAAAAGACCGGGGAGGGCAAGTGTGGGGAAGGCAAGTGCGGCGCCAGCGGCGCCAAGGCCAAAGCCACCCAGGCCGAAGGCAAGTGCGGTGAGGGCAAGTGTGGTGCCAGCGGCAAGGCCAAGGTTACTCAGGCTGAAGGCAAATGCGGTGAAGGCAAGTGTGGCGATGCTTCGTTTGCCCGCACCGACGCTGACCATGACGGCCGCGTTTCCCGTGCCGAACTGCTGGCGGTCGCCCCGGCTGCCGGCGCTGAGTTCGATGCGATCGACGCCAACCACGACGGCTACCTTTCCGAGGCCGAGGTCTACCAGTTCCGCAAGCACCAGTTCGACGCCAACGGCAATCCCTTCCCGACCGACCTGTACAGCAAGCTGAGCCAGGCGAAGAACTGAACCTCGACAGCATCCTCCCCAGGCGCAGGTCGGGGAGGGCGCTGTACCTCAAGGAGCATGCCGATGAACCCTTCATCTACCCTGCAGGGTGCGGGCCTGGGCTTGCGCCGCGCGCTGTTGCCCGAACTGCTGAACATGGACGCCGGTGCGGTGGATTTTCTCGAATGTGCCCCGGACAACTGGATCGGTGTCGGCGGTGCCTTCGGCGAAGGCCTGGCGCAACTGGCCGAGCGCTATCCGCTGGCCTGCCATGGCCTGTCGCTATCGCTGGGCGGGCCGGCACCGCTGGACCATGGCTTCCTGCGCCAGATCCGCGCATTTCTCGACCGTCATCAGGTACCGCTATTCAGTGAACATTTGAGTTACTGCGCCGATGACGGTCATCTCTACGACCTCATTCCGATGCCGTTCACTGACGAAGCTGTGCGCCATACCGCCCAGCGGATTGCTGAAGTCCAAGATGCCCTTGGCCGGCGCATTGCCGTGGAGAACATCTCGTATTACGCCGCGCCGTACCAGGCGATGAGCGAGATCGAGTTTCTGCAGGCGGTGTTGAGCGAGGCTGACTGCGACCTGCTGCTGGACATCAACAATATCGTGGTCAATGCCTGCAATCATCGCTACGACGCCGCCCAGTTCCTCGCCCAGGTGCCGGCCGAGCGGGTGGTCTGCCTGCATGTGGCCGGGCACTACGACGAAGCGCCTGACCTTAAGATCGATACCCATGGTGCCAGCGTCAAGGCGGATGTCTGGAGCCTGCTGGCCAGTGCCTACCAGCACCTTGGGCCGATACCGACCTTGCTCGAGCGCGACTTCAACCTGCCACCGCTGGCCGAACTGCTGGCCGAAGTACAGCATATTCGCAGCCTGCAACCCATGGCGCAGGCCCTGGCGGTGCGCCATGGCTGACGCGTTGCGCGAACAGCAACTGCGCATGGCCGGCCATATCCGCGACCCGCAGGCCAACCCGCCGCCGCCCGGTATCGACGCGCGGCGCCTGGCGGTGTACCGGCAACTGTTCTTTGGCAACCTGCAGTCGCTACTGGCCGGTAGCTTTCCGGTGCTGCATGCCAGCCTCGCTGCCACGCACTGGCAAGCCTTGTGCGAAGACTTCTATGCCAACCATCGCTGCCAGACGCCGCTGTTCACCGAAGTGGGCGGCGAGTGGGTCGGCTACCTGCAAGGGCGTACCGATCAGCCCGGCTGGGTCGCCGAACTTGCTCATTACGAATGGGTCGAGACGGCGTTGTTGCTGAGCGATGCCGCTGAACCTGAGCATGACCCTGAAGGCAATCTGCTCGAGGGTGTACCGGTGTTGTCCAGTCTCGCCCTGCCGCTGGCCTATGCCTGGCCGGTCAGTCACATCGGGCCGCAGCATCTGCCGGCTGCGGCATCCGCCGAGCCGACACTGTTGCTTGCCCACCGAGGTGCAGGCCACAAGGTGACCTTCTCGCGCCTTGCGCCGTTGGCCCATGCACTGTTGGCGTCGTTGCAAGCTCAGCCACTGAGCGGGCGTGAACACCTGGCAGCGCTGGCCGAGGCTGTCGGCGTCGCCCCCGCCGCCATCCAGGCGCCGGGCCTTGCACTGCTGCTCAGCCTGAAAGCCCAAGGCGTCGTGCTCGGTAGCCGCTGGGGCTAGGCCGGCGCCAGGCCATTGAGCAGCAGGCGCAGCGAAGCGTCGGCTGCGGCCTGGTAGTCGATACGTTGCCCGGCCTGGCTGGGGGCGTGCCAGCCCAGGCCAAGGCAGGACTGGGCGATGGCCCACACCGACGGCAACACATGCTCCGGGTTCACCGGCGCCAGCTTGCCGCTGCTGATCCACTGGCGCACATGCCCGGTGTTTTCCCGTGCCTGCTGCGCCCAGTGCTCGAGAAAGTTGCCAGGAATACGCTGGCCTCCCTCCTTGAGCTCCTGCAGCAGCACTTTCGAGGCGAACGGCCGGTGCTCGAACAGGCTGATCAGCGCTGTGACCGTGCGGCCCAGCGCCTGCAGCGGTTCGTCTTCGCCAGTGAACGGCGCGCAGGCCTGCAGGTAGCAGGGGGCGATATCCTCCAGCACCTTGCTGTAGATGTTGGCCTTGGACTTGAAGTAGTAGAGCACGTTGGAGCGGGGCAGGCTGGCCAGCGAGGCAATCGCCGATAGCTTGGTGGCGGCATAGCCCTGCTGGGCGAAAGCCTCGCCGGCGGCGTCGAGAATGACTCGGCGCACCGGCGCGCTCAGGGTGTCCTCGGTTCCTCGCGGCAGTTCGAACGGCATGATGTACACGGCAACGTTTCCTGGCTGCGCCGGTGCGGTTACCTGGGCGCTGAACAAATGAGAATCGCAATATACAAAAATATACAGCGATTGTGCGCAGGAATATTGCCCTGACGGTCAGGTGATCGCCTTGGCTGCCGTCAGCACCAACCCACGCAGCCACTTGGAAGACTGCGCCCGGTGCTTGCGCGTGCGCAGCAGTTGGGTATCGCAATTGGGCATGGCTTTGGCCACGGCGCCCTCGCTCAGGCCCGGGGCATCCGCGCAATGCTCCGGGCCGGTTCTGTTCATTTTGTCGCTATATACTAAAGAATATATCGATGCTTGGTTTCGTGCAGCTACCTCCAGTCCGGCAGAGCGTTGAGCAGTACGGTTTTCTCGCCAGTAGCCGCGCCCATCAGCACAAAACCCTGCAGCGGCCGTCGGTGCCGAAGTGCAGCCCGTGGTACGGGCAGATGATGTTCTCGCCTTGCACCCAGCCGCGGCTCAGCGGTGCGGCGCCACGGTGGCTGCAGATATCGCGGGCAGCGTTGAGCTTGCCGCCGGCGCGGTACAGCACGATGGGCTCATCGAGCCGGGTGACGGCCTAGGGTTTGTCTGCCACCTCGGCGCTGACGGCCACGGGGTGCCAGTGGTGGGTGAGGATTTCACGGTCGTGGGCGCTGAAGGAACGGGTCTGGGTGATCAGGTTCCAGGTCACGCTCTGGCAGGCTGGGGCGGTATCGGGCATTTCGCTTCTCCTTGTTTTCGAATGGCCAGGCCATCCTAGAGAAGCGCTGCCGGCGCGCCCATGGCGCGCCAGGCATGTTGGTCATGTGTGATCGGTTATGAGGCCCAAGGCCTCAACGGCGGTAGTCGCGGTGGTCGTAATGGTGGCCGCGATCATGGTGACGCTCCCAGTCACGGCGGCGCTCGGCTTCGCGGCGGGCTTGCTCGCGGCGCCACTGGGCCCGGCGCCACTCTTCACGGCGGCGGTCTTCGCTGCGGTAGTGCCAGCGCCCATCGCGCCAGTAGCGGTCGTCATGGGCCAGCATCGTGGCAGGTTGCGCATTGGCCACGCTGGCCAGGCTGGGCCAAGGGCTTCCGGCTGCGCGTGCAGGTGCCTGGGCAGCCGTTTCGTGGGCCAGGGCAGGGTTCGAGGTGTGCATCGTATTCGCCTGCGCCGAGCCGATGGCGGCCAGTGCGAACAGGCTGGTAAGCAGCAGTCTCGGGAGTTTGATGTTCATGTGCCAGGACAACCCCAGGTTGACATAGGGACATGCACCGGCGCGGCACCTTCGGCCTGCGGCCGGTGCACGCGTGTGCATGTCCCAATAGACAAGTAAATGGGGAAAAGTTCTGACCATTCAGCGGTTTAGTGATTTTCGCAAGGTCGGTGGGTGGTTATTTCGCGGTCAAGACGTGCGCTCGCGCAGCCATACCAGCGGGCGTGTCGGGTCATCGCTGCCCATGCGGGCGAAGGTGTCCGACTCGAGCATGGCTTTCGCTTGGGCGCCCAGCGCCAGCAGCCGTTCGGCGAAGCCTGGGTCGATGCTGCCGCTGTCTTCCAGCGACACGCCGCTCTGGCTGTGCTGGATGGCCAGGTGGTAATGGCTGGGCGCGTCAGCACTGGCGGCGAGAATGACGGTGTAGTGCGGGCCGAGTGTTGCGGCCAGGCGCCTTTGCACCAGGTCGAGCAGCGAGGTGTGAATGTCATCGTGCAGTGCCGTGGCCAGCGCGGTGGGGGCGAAGGGGGGCATGGGGTTACCTGAAAGGCTTGCTCATATTGATCTCAGCTTAGCCAAGGCGACTGTGAACCTGGTTTAAGCGAGGGTAAAAACCGGTAATTTGTGGGAGCGGCCTTGTGCCGCGAAAGGGCCACAGGGCGGCACCGGCAATCGGCCAGTTGGCGCGTGGATCCTGGGGCCGCTACGCAGCCCATTCGCGACGCAAGGCCGCTCCCACATAAGCGCAAAGGCGTTGAATCAGAAGGTCTGCCCCAGGGAGAACAGGAAGATCTGCGTCTCGGCGTTGTCCGGCTTCTTCAGCGTCGCGGCCAGGCTGAAACTCAGCGGCCCCATCGGCGCCGATGGCTTCGGCCTGGGGCTGGCGATCGCCCGCCGCGCCATTGGGCTGCACCAGGGCAGTATCAGCGCGAAGGCGAGCGAGGCGGGTGGCTTGAGCGTGGCAATCCTGTTGCCACGCCTGGGTTGAAGTGGCGACCCCGCCACAGCCTGTGGGAGCAGCCTTGTGTCGCGAAAGGGCTGCGCAGCAGCCCCAGGTTTTTTGCTTCGCCGCGATAATGCCGAGGCCGCTGCGCGGCCCTTTCGCGGCACAAGGCCGCTCCCACAACGGTCAATCAGCGGCCTAGCATCACGGTCTGCAGCTGCGCCTGAGCCTGCTGCACGGTCTTCGCCTGGGTCGTCAGGTCTTGCAGCAAGCCATTCAGTTCAGCCTGTACTTTCGGGTCGTTGACCTTGACGATCGGCCCGTTGATCTCGATCTGCGCCTTGTGCGCGTCCACGTAGTCGGCGACTTTCAGGCTGCTGTCGAGGGTGCCGTTGATCTGCGGTAGCACCTGCAGGAAGGTATCGGCCGGGACACTGACGGTGCGGTCGTAGGCCTTGTCGTAGACCACTTTGAGGTCATCAGGCTGCTTGAGCTGGGCATGCGCGCTGTCGGCCTTGGCTTTCTGCTCCTGCAGCTGGATGCCCATGTCATTCAGGCCGGCCTGTACCGCCTTGATGTCGTCACGGCGGCGGGTGATATCGTTCAGCGAACGCACCGCGCCTTTCTGCAGCAGGCTGCCCAGTGGTTTCACGGCGGTATCCATGGCGCCGTTGAAGTCGGTGATCACCGCGTAATGGCCGGTATAGGGGCCAAACGCCTTGGATTCATCGGAGCTCAGCTTGGGCACGTGAACGCCAGGCTTGTCGACGATACGGGTTTGCAGAAATTCGCTGAAGGCGGCCCGCTGCTTGGGTTCATTGTCGCCACAGGCGGCGAGGGCCAACGGCAGGGCGAGGGCAAGCAGCCATTGGGGGCGGAATGAGACGTTCATGTCGATGAAACTCCATATGTGGTTGAGGCACGCCAGCGCTGTGGCTCGCGCAGCGTGCAAGGGTAGCGCTATTTCAGGTGTGGCTCCAATCGCCGCAAGCCATCACTCCATTCAAGCCAGTGCCAGCGTAAACCCGTCAATCCCCCGCCCGAGCTTGAGCGCCTGGCCATGCAGCACGCGCATCAGGTGCAGCGCCGACTGCGAGGGTGGCTCGAAGCGCGAATACACGAAGCTGATATCGAAATGGATCTCGTCGGCCAAGGGCACCACATGCAGGCCGCTGTCCTGCGCGACGAACTCGTCGATCACACTGATGCCCATGCCCTGCTTGACCAGTGCCACGGCTTCGTTGGCATTGGTGAATGACAGCAGCGAATCCAGCTGCAGGCCGCGCCGCTGGATATGGCCGGCCAACAGTTGGCCGAACGGCATGTCCGGGCGGAACAGCAGCAGCGCATGGCCCTGCAGCTGTTGCAGGGCCAAGGACGGTTGCTGTGCCAAGGCATGCCCGGCCGGCATCACCACCACCATGCGCCCGCGCATGAAGGCCTGGGAGTACAGGTGGTCGTGGATCACCGGCAACGCGGCGATCGACAGGTCGACGGTCTTGGACAGGATCTGATTGGGCATGGCGTGCATCAGCGAGGTCTGCCACTCGATCTGCAGCGACGGCGCTTCGCGCTTGAGCTGGGCCAGCGCGGCGGGGATCACCACGGTAGATAGCGAAGCACTGCAGGCGATACGCAGCGTGCGGTGAGTACCGGCGGCCAGGGAGTGGGCGCACTCGTTCACCTGCAAGGCCGCCTGGTACACCCGCTCGACCTCGCGGTACAGCACCTGCGCCTCGGCCGTGGGCACCAGGCGGTTGTTGATGCGCTCGAACAGCCGGTAGTTCAGGCGCCCCTCGATATAGCCGATCAACTTGCTCACGGCCGGCTGGGACACGTAGAGCATCTTCGCTGCCGCGCTGATCGAGCCAGTCAGCATCACCGCGCGGAACACTTCCATGTGCCGCAGCTTGAAGACCATCGTCGTGCCGTCCGGGTTTTCCTGAGCGGGGGTCATGCCTATTACCTTCGGTTATGGTCTTCGCCATCTGTGTATGAGCGCTGTGCAACCGCCCGCAGTATCGTGAGCCCAGGCAAATCGCCCTGGCGGCGAACAATAACAAGATCTGCAGGCAAGCGCATTGGCGCTTGAAGGAACCGCGCTTGAACATCTACGACGAACCCAAGATCGACTGCCATAACCATTTGTTTGACCCTGCACGCTTCGCTTACCACCCCGACGCCCCCTACGCGCCGTCCGGCCAGGAGGTCGCCACCCTGGCCCAGTTCAACCAGGTGATGGATGCCTATGGCGTGCGCCACGCCTTGCTGGTGGGGCCGAACAGTGGCTACCACACCGACAATGCCCTGCTGTTGCACGCACTGGCTGCCGGCCAGGGGCGCTTCAAGGGGATCGCGGTGGTCGAACGGCAGATCAGCCTGGACGCACTGGCCGCGCTGCGCGAGCAGGGCGTGGTCGGTGTGGCCTTCAACCCGGCGCTGTACGGCGTGGGGAGCATGCGCGATGCCGAGCCGCTGTTCGGCAAGCTGGCGGAACTGGGCATGTTCGCCCAGGTGCAGGTCTGCGAAGATCAGTTGCTGGACCTGCAGTGGCTGATCGAAAACGCCTCGGCGCGCCTGTTGATCGACCACTGCGGCCGCCCGGATGCCGCTGGCGGCCTGCAGCAAGCCGGCTTCCAGGCCCTGCTGCGGCTGGCCCGCAGCGGGCGGGCCTGGGTGAAATTGTCAGGCATGCAGAAGTTCGCCGAGGCCGATGGCCTGTATGAGCAAAGCCACGACTACGTACGCGTACTGCTCGAATCGTTCGGGCCGGATGCCTGCGTGTGGGGCTCGGACTGGCCGTTCATCCGCCAGCATGCGCGGGTCGACTACGGCCCGCTGCTGAAACTGGCCGAGCGCCTGATGCCCGACGCCCGCCTGCGCCGCAAGGTCATGTGGGACACCCCGAGGCGGTTGTTCGGCTTCGCCTGATTCCTTGCACTTGCCATTCCAATAACAAGAGAGCAATCGCCATGAGCACTGAGCAGCCAATCGGCGCCGGGGTGTTCGATACCCTCGACACCCCCGCGCGCGCGCAACAACGCACCCGTACCCGTTTCATGATCCTGGCGCTGATTTCCGGTGGCACCATGATCAACTACCTGGACCGCAGCGTGATGGGTATCGCCGCCCCGAGCATCAGTGCCGACCTGGGCCTGAACGCGGCGATGATGGGGGTGATCTTCTCGGCATTTTCCTGGACCTACGCGGCCGCGCAGATTCCCGGCGGCATCCTCATCGACCGCCTCGGCACCAAGCTCACCTACTGGCTGGCGCTGACCCTATGGTCGCTGTTCACTGGCCTGCAGGGCTTGGCCCAGGGCTTTTTGTCGCTGCTTGGCATGCGTTTTCTGGTCGGCGTGACCGAAGCGCCGTGCTTCCCCACCAACAGCCGTGTGGTGGCGACCTGGTTCCCACAGAGCGAGCGAGCCCGGGCAACCGGGATCTACACCTTTGCCGAGTACACCGGGCTGGCGTTCCTGACACCGTTGCTGTTCTGGGTACTGCATGCTTATGGCTGGCGCTTCCTGCTGATGGCGGTGGGCCTGCTGGGCATCGTCTATGGCCTGGTGTGGTGGCGTAAATACCACGAGCCGCACCAGTCGACCTCCGCCAACCAGGCAGAGCTCGACCATATCGCCGCTGGCGGCGGGGTGGTGGACGGCGGGCAGAAGGCCACGAAGTTCAGCTGGTCGCAGATCCCGGCGTTGCTCAAGCACCGCAACATGCTTGGCATCTGCCTGGGGCAGTTCGCCTGCAACTCGACCAATGTGTTCTTCCTCACCTGGTTCCCCACTTACCTGGTCACCGAGCGGCACATGCCTTGGCTGAAGGTAGGTTGGGTGGCGGTGCTGCCGTTCATTGCCGCGTCGCTGGGCACGCTGGTGGGTGGCTGGATTTCCGATGCGCTGCTGCGCCGTGGCTATTCGCTGAACCTGGCGCGCAAGCTGCCGGTGATTGCCGGGCTGCTGACGGCATCGATCATCGTGCTGGCCAACTATGTCGAGTCCGACGCGCTGGTGATCACCATCCTGTGTGTCGCCTATTTCGCCCAAGGCATGTCGGCCCTGGCCTGGATGATCGTTTCCGATATTGCGCCAAAGGGCCTGCTGGGCCTGAGCGGCGGCTTGTTCAACCTGTTCGCCAACGCCGCCGGCATCGTCACCCCGCTGACCATCGGCCTGATCGTCACCGCCACTGGTTCGTTTGTATGGGCGCTGGTCTTCGTGTCGTCGATCACCGCGCTCGGTGCGCTGTGTTACCTGTTCATGGTGCGCGACCTGCGTCGCCTGCCGGATATTCCTTCTGTTGAAAATGGAGCAAGACAATGAGCCAACTCCTGCACGGGCAAACTGCAATCGTCACCGGAGGCATGCGCGGCATTGGCCTGGCAATCGCCCAGCGCCTGCACCAGGCCGGCGCCCAGGTGGTGATCTGGGACCTTGCGGTCGATGGCTGGAACAGTGTTGAAAACGGTTTCGAGCCAGTATTGCGCCAAGCGGTGGATGTGGCTTCGCTGGCATCGGTGGAGGCTGCGTTCGCTGCGGCGCTGGCCCAGGTCGGGCCAATCGAGATCCTGGTCAATAACGCCGGTATCAACGGCCCGGTGGTGGCTTCGTGGGAATACCCGCCTGAAGCGTGGGACAAGGTCATCGCCATCGACCTCAACGGCGTGTTCTATTGCTGCCGCACTGCCATCCCGCACATGCGCGAGCGGGGCTACGGGCGCATCGTCAATGTCGCCTCGATGGCTGGCAAGGATGGCGTGCAGTACATCTCGGCGTACTCGGCGGCCAAGGCCGGCGTCATCGCGTTCACCAAAGCGGCGGCCAAGGAGCTGGCACAGGACGGCGTGCTGCTCAACTGTATCGCCCCGGCCATGGTCGAGACGCCACTGATGGCCGAAATGACCCCGGAACACATCGCCGCCAGCAAGGCCAAGATCCCCATGGGGCGCTTCCTCAAGGTCGAAGAGATTGCCAACATGGTGACCTGGATCGCCGGGCCGGAATGCAGCTTCACCACCGGCTTCGTGTTCGACCTCAGTGGCGGGAGGGCGACCTATTGAGGCCGCTGGCGGTTGCCCACCTGACGGCGCTGGACTTGGCGCCGGTCGAGTTGCTGCGCAAGGCAGCGCAGGTCGGCTTCAGTGCAGTGGGGCTCAGGCTGCATCCGGTGCAGCCGGGTGCCACAGGCTACCCTCTGGAGGCGGGCAGCGCGGCTGCACGTGAGCTGAAGGCAGCGATAGCGGGCGAGAGCGTGCAGGTCAGTGATATCGAGTTCGTTTCGCTGACGCCTGCATTCCAGCTTGCCGACCATGAAGGCTTGCTTGCCGCTGGCGCGGAGCTCGGCGCAAGCAGCCTCACGGTTTCGGGTGACGATCTGGATAACGCACGCCTCGTGCACAACCTCGCGGCCTTGTGCGAACTGGCCAGCGGCTACGGCCTGCGTGTGGATCTGGAATTCATGCGCTGGCGGGCAGTGGCGAACGTGCAGCAAGCCGTGGCCGCGGTGGCCGCGACCGGGCAGAGGAATGCCGGCGTGCTGGTGGATGCGCTGCACCTGTATCGTTCGGGTGGGGATGAGCAGGCGCTTGCCCAGCTGGACTCGCGGTTTTTGCGGGCTGTGCAGTTGTGCGATGCACCGCTGCAGGCGCCGGCCGAGGCGTTGATCATTCAGGAGGCACGGGAAGGGCGATTGTTGCCAGGGAGCGGGCAGTTGCCGCTGGCGGCACTGTTGAATGCGTTGCCCGCCGATGTGCAGGTCAGCGTTGAAACACCCTCGGCGCTGCTCGCGCCTGATCTGCGGCTGAAGGCCGCCTATGAAGCGACCCGATCCTGGTTGAGCCGGAGTTGAATCAGGGGCTGCAGCGCGGCCCCAACGATCAGATTACCCGGGCGTTGTGCAACGCCTCCAGCGCCTCCCCGCGCAGCCGCGCCAGGCGCTCGTCCGTCCGCTCCCGCGGATACCCCAGCCCGACCCGCAGTTCCCGGCGGACCGTCCCGGGTCGGTTGCCGATCACCAGCACTCGATCACTCAGGTACAGCGCCTCGTCCACATCATGGGTCACCACCAGCAAGGCAATCCCGTGCCGGCGGGCCAGCTGCAGCAGCAAGTCCTGCAGCTTGAAACGGGTAAATGCATCCACTGCACTGAACGGCTCGTCGAGCAGCAACAAGTGTGGCTGGCCATACAGGCCGCGGGCGATGGCCACACGCTGGGCCATGCCGCCGGACAATGCCTTGGGCAAGGCATCGGCGAAGCCTGTGAGCCCGACTTCTTCGATCAGCGCAGCCACCCTGACGCGGTCGTAGCGGTTGTCTTCACTGAAGCCGATATTGTCGGCCACGCTCAGCCAAGGCATCAGCCTGGGCTCCTGGAACACCAAGCCAACGTGCTCGGGGCGCCGGTGCAGGAGGCCGCTGAAGTGTGGGTCGAGCTGTGCCACCAGCCGCAGCAAGGTGCTCTTGCCGCAGCCGCTGGGGCCCAGCAGGCTGACGATCTCGCCGGGTTGCAGCTGCAAGTCGATTTGCCCCAGTACAGGGGTGCTGCCGAAGGACTTGGCTTCGACCTGCAGGTCGAGCAGAGGCGCAATGGGTTGCGTGCGTAAGGGTTGATTCATCGGTTCAAGCCTTTGTGTCGGTGCCATCGAACGTGTCGCGCCAGGCCAGCCAGCGCTTTTCCAGCCCGGCCAGCAGCCCATCGCTGAGTTTGCCGAGCAAGGCCAGGACGATAATCGCCGCCAGCACCAGGTCTGGCCGCGAGGTTTCCCGGCCATCGCTGAGCAGGTAGCCCAGGCCGCGGGTGGCGGCGATCAGCTCGGCAGCAACGAGGAACATCCAGCTCAGGCTCAGTGCGCTGCGCAACCCGGTGAAAACCCCCGGGATTGCGGCAGGCAGCAGCACCCGCCGGGCCAGGCGCAGCGGGCCGAAGCCGTACATGCGGGCAACCTCGACCAGCTTGCGGTCGATGTTGCGGATTGCCGCCACGCCGTTGAGGTACACCGGGAAGAACGCACCGATGGCGATCAGCGTGACCTTGGAGGTTTCGCCGATGCCCAGCCACAGCAGCAACAGCGGTACCCAGGCCAGGCTGGGAATCGCGCGCAGGCTGGCGAAGGTCGGCTCGAGCCAGGCTTCGGCTTCACGGCTGAGCCCGACCCAGGCGGCGAACAGCAGGCCGAGCAAGGAACCGATGGCGAACCCGGCCAGCACCCGACCCAGGCTGGCGCCAATGTGCTTCCATAACGCACCGTCTGCCAGTTGCAGCAGGGTCAGGGCAACCTCGCTGGGGGCTGGCATCTGGTAAGACGCGATCCAGCCCAGGCGCACCACTGCCTCCAGCAGAGCGATCAGTGCCAGCGGCAATGCCAGGCCCTTCAGTCGGCGTGGCCATTGCCGCGGTGCAGGCACGGGCAGGGTGTTGGTGGTCATTCGATGTTGGCCTTGCCGAAGGTCGGATCGATCAGGTGGTCAATCACCTGGTCGACGTTCGCCCCCCGCTTGACCAGCTCTTCGGAAACCAGGATCGGTGCTGCGGCCTTGGAGGCGGTCGCATCCTCGGCCGTCAGCTGTGGAGCGGAGAGGTCTGTGCGCGACAGCTGCCGCTTGGCCACATCAAGCGGCAGCTTGGACGCGTCAGCCAGCAGCTGGGCGAATTCATCCGGGTGCGCGATCGCCCAGTGGCGGGCCTTTTCATAAGCCTTGATGACTGTGGCGATGGTCTGCGGGTGCTGCTTGGCAAAGCCCTCGGTGACGCTGATCACGCCGTAGCTGTTGAAGTCCTTGTTGCGGTACAGCAGGCGCGAACCCGCTTGCAGCTCGCTGGCGGCCATGTGAGGGTCGAGGCCTGCCCAGGCGTCGACATCGCCTTTTTCCAGGGCGGTACGGCCGTCTGGATGCTGCAGGTGCAGCAGTTCGACGTCGTCCTTGTTCAGGCCGGCTTTTTCCAGGGCGCGCAAGGTGAACAGATAGGGGTCGGTGCCCTTGGTGGCGGCAATCTTCTTGCCCTTGAGGTCGGCGATGCTGTTCAGCGGCGAGCCCTTGGCCACCACCAGCGCGGTCCATTCGGCACGGCTGTACACATACACCGACTTGATCGGGCTGCCGTTGGCGCGGGCCAGCACCGCGGAGAGGCTGGCAGAGGAGCCGAAGTCGGCACCGCCGCTGTTGAGGTATTCGAGCGAGCGGTTGCTGCCCTGGCTGAACACCCAGCTGACCTTGGAGTCGGGCAGGGCTTGTTCCAGCCAGCCGAAGTGCTTGAGCACCAGGCTCACCGGCGAGTAATAGGCGTAGTCCAGGCGCACTTCCTTTGGCGCGGTCTCAGCGTGAGCGGCGGGGTTGAGGAGGAGGGCGGCCAAGGCGGCGGTGAGGGTTTTCAGGGGCAGCAGGCGCATTGCAGGATCCAGTCGAATGAAGTGTGTTCATTCGATTGCAGGGGACATGCCATTTGGCCAGCTACTTGCCCGGCGAAGCGGTGCAAACCCTGTGGGAGCGGGTTTGCCCGCGAATGCGTCTGTAAATTCGCTGCCACATTCGCGGGTAAACCTGCTCCCACAGGTCATGTGCCTGGCCGCCGGGCTGTGCGTGCAGGCACTTTCTGCTGATCGGCTGTTGCTGCGCAGACAGTGGCAGGCCACTCAAGGGTTGACCTGGTATCCACGCCCCTGCAGGCAACCGCTATAGGCACTGGCATGCGCCGAGCTTTGCGCCTGGCCCTGGTTGCGCCGGTCTTCGCGGCGCTCCTGGCGTTGCCGCGAGGCACCTACCGCAGCACCGGCAGCGGCCCCCTGGCCTGCGCGGTTCTGCCGGTATTCCTGCTTGGCATTGTCGCTGGCGCGGTCGTACACCGCGTCATGCTGATTACCCCGCACCTGGGCGCCTACCGCACCCGCTGCGGCACCGGCCGCCGCGCCCTTGACCCTGCCGCCGACATGGCTGCCAGAAGTACTGTTGCCGGCGCTGTTCGCGGCGTTGGTGGCCACGGTGTTGCAGTCGTTGATGTCCAACTGCATCTGCTGACTGCTCTGGCCCTTGAGTGGCACCACCGACTGGGCCTGGGCTGCCGACGCCGCACACAGCAGCATCAGCAGGTAACTCCATGTGAACGCACGCATCGCACACCTCCACTGGAAGGGGGATTGCATCTCACAGGATAGCTGCCTGCAGCCGCGTCCGCTGCGCGCGTGCACTTCATGGGGTCGGACAGTTTCCTGTGAAGAATTTCGCCCGGCGAACAAAGGGTTATTGGTAACTTAAGGTAAACAATGAGTTGAATTTCATTGTATTACTGCAATTTGGAAAAGCCTTTACCGTTAGCCCACGTGATAACCACACGCAATCTGGGCCAAAGCGCGTTCTGCCTGTACGCATCAGCTGGCCCAGCCGCCACATTCATCCGACTCACAACAATAATTCGGAGACGGCAATGGCCAAGCGACTGTTAGGCAAGCTGTACGTACAAGTGTTAATAGGCGTGTCCCTGGGCATCGTGCTGGGGGTGTTCTGGCCTGAAGTCGGCACCGACATGAAGCCGCTGGGTGACGCCTTCATCAAGCTGATCAAGATGGTCTTCGCACCGATCATCTTCGCCACGGTGGTGCTGGGCATCGCCAAGATGGAAAACATGAAAGAACTGGGCCGGGTCGGCGCCCGGGCGCTGATCTACTTCGAGGTGCTGTCGACCTTCGCCCTGGTGCTCGGCCTGGTGGTGGTCAACCTGGTGCAGCCGGGGCAGGGCATGAATGTAGACCCTGCCACCCTCGATACCCAGGCCATTTCCACCTACACCGCGGCGGCCGCCAGTGGTTCGGGTGGTTTCACCGACTTCCTCCTGCATGTGATCCCCGGCAGCGTGGCCGAAGCCTTCGTCAGGAACGAAATCCTGCAGATCCTGTTGTTCTCGACCTTGCTGGGCATTGCCCTGGCCAACCTCGGCGAACGCGGCAAGCCGATGGTCGATGTGCTCGAAGCGTTTTCCCACGGCATGTTCTACATCGTCGGCCTGGTGATGCGGGTTGCGCCGCTGGCGGCTTGTGGCGCCATGGCATTCACGGTCGGCAAGTACGGCCTGGGTTCGATCGTGTCGCTGGGCAAGCTGATGGCGACCATGTACCTGACCTGCTTCCTGTTCGTGGTCCTGGTCCTGGGCAGCATCGCGCGGATGTCGGGCTTCAGCCTTTGGAAGTTCCTCAAGTACCTGCGCGAAGAGCTGTTCACCGTGCTTGGCACCAGCTCCTCCGAGTCGGTGGTTCCGCAACTGATGAACAAGCTTGAGAAGGTTGGCGTGTCCAAGCCGGTAGTCGGCCTGGTAATCCCGTCGGGGCTGACCTTCAACCCCGATGGCCAGTGCATCTACTACACCATGGCGGCGATCTTCATCGCCCAGGCCACCAATACACCGTTGACCCTGATGGACCAGCTGATCGTGCTCGGCGTGCTGCTGCTCACCTCCAAAGGGTCCGCAGGCGTGACCGGCTCGGGCTTCATCACCCTGGCCGCGACCCTGGCGACCATGGACAACATCCCGGTGGCCGGCATGGTCCTGCTGCTCGGCGTCGATCGCTTCATGTCCGAAGCCCGCGCCATCACCAACACCATTGGCAATGCCGTCGGCACCATGGCCATCGCCAAGTGGGTCGGCGCCCTGGACAGCGTACGGATGAACCAGGTGCTCGACGGCCAGGCCGTTACCCAGCCCGAAGCGCCAGCCAGCGCCAGCCCAGCCGCAGAGCCAGCCAGCCACCCCGCATACAGACAAGAAAAGCCTTGTGATGCACTGAGGAGATAACCGTGGATACCGTAGAAAAAGACAATGCCGTCTCATCGCTGACCGACACCTTGGCCAAGTTCACCGCCTACATCGGCAAGCGCCTGCCCAAGGACGTCAAGGCAAAGACCGCCAAACTGCGCGCGGCGGAGACCAACCCGCTGGCCATCGCCGTCTACGATTCGATGGCCGACAATCAGGACTATGCCGACAAACTGAACCGCCCCAGTTGCCAGGACACCGGGGTGATCCAGTACTTCATTTCAGCTGGCGCGCGCTTCCCGTTGCTGGGCGAGATGGAAGGCATCCTCGAAAACGCCACCAAGGAAGCCACTGTCCACGGGCCATTGCGCCACAATGCGGTGGAAACCTTCATCGAGAAGAACACCGGCACCAACACCGGCTCGAAGATCCCGTGGCTGGACTGGGAAATCATCCCCGATGCCGACTACGCCATCGTCGATGTGTACATGGCCGGTGGCGGCTGCACCTTGCCGGGGTCGGCCAAGGTGCTGATGCCCGGGCAGGGTTACGAAGGGGTGACCGAGTTCGTCTTCGATGTGATCACCTCGCGCGGGGTCAACGCCTGCCCGCCGTTGCTGGTGGGTGTGGGGGTATCGACCTCGGTGGAGACTGCTGCACGCCTGTCGAAAAAGGCCATCCTGCGGGAGGTGGATTCCAGCCACCCCAACGCAAGCGCGGCGATGATGGAGAAACTGCTGGAAGACGGCCTCAATGAGATCGGCATCGGCCCCCAGGGCCTGACCGGCAACAGCAGCGTGATGGGGGTGAACATCGAGTCCTCGGCGCGCCACCCGTCGACCATCGGTGTCGCCGTGTCGACCGGCTGCTGGGCGCACCGGCGCGGCAAGATCCGCATCAATGCCGACCTCTCTTACGACATCCTCTCCCACGAAGGTGTGACCCTGTGAACAGCCCTGTAAAAAAGATCATCAGCACCCCCATCAGCGACGAAGACCTGGCCAGCCTCAACGTCGGCGATGTCGTCTACCTCAGCGGCCAGCTGGTGACCTGCCGTGATGTGGCCCACCGCCGGCTCATCGAGCTGGGGCGCGAGCTGCCGGTGGATCTGCGTGGAGGCGCGATCTTCCATGCCGGCCCCATCGTCAGGAAGAAAGATGATGGCAGCTTCGAAATGGTCTCCATCGGCCCGACCACCAGCATGCGCATGGAAAAGTTCGAGAAGCAGTTCATCGAGCAGACCGGTGTGAAACTGATCGTCGGCAAGGGCGGCATGGGGCCGGAGACCACCACCGGCTGCCTGGAGAACAAAGCGGTGCATGCGGTGTTCCCTGGCGGCTGCGCGGTACTGGCGGCCACCCAGGTCGAGGAAATCGAGCGCGCCGAATGGCAGGACCTGGGCATGCCGGAGACCTTGTGGGTCAACCGCGTGCGTGAGTTCGGGCCACTGATCATCTCCATCGACACCAAGGGCAACAACCTGTTCGAGCAGAACAAAGCCCGCTTCAACGAGCGCAAGGGGGCGGTGATCGAGAAGATCAACAGCCAGGTGCGCTTCATCAAGTAATGTTTTACCTGTACCGGCCCATTCGCGGGTAAACCCGCGCCCACACGAATAATCACAGTCCTCAAGGCTGCATGGGCCTGTGGGAGCGGGTTTACCCGCGAATGGGCCAGTACAGGCAATACAGGGCTCAATGGGCCGTTCGCAACGGCACTTCCCGCAACAACCAAGACAAGGCAAAAGCCACGCAGGTAATCACCGCCGCCACCAGAAACACCCCATGCATGGCGCCGGAAAATGCCTGCAGATACGCCTGTTGTTGCGCGGGTGCCAAGGCATGCACCGCCGTAGGCGACAGGCTCGCCGCGCCGCCGCTGCTGGCCGCGAAATCACTCGGCAGGCCAGCGAGCAGCGCATGGGAAAACAACGCCCCGAACACCGACACCCCCACCGAGCCGCCAATCGAACGGAACAGCGTGGCCCCGGAAGTCGCCACACCCAGGTGCCGCCGCTCGACGCTGTTCTGCACGGCCAGGATCAGCACCTGCATCACCATGCCCAGGCCTGCGCCAAGCAGCCCCATGTACAAATTCATGCGCCACATCGGTGTATCCAGTTCCAGGCGGCTGAGCAGCCCCAGGGCGACCACCTGCAGCAGCGTGCCGACAATCGGGAATATCCGGTAGCGCCCCCAGCGGCTGATCAGCCGCCCGGTAATCGCCGACACCACCAGCAATCCCCCCATCAGCGGCAGCATCTGCAGGCCGGCGCTGGTGGGCGACGCGCCCTTCACCACCTGCATGTACAGTGGCAGGAATGTCACCGAGCCGAACAGCGACACGCCAACGATCAGCCCGATCAACCCGGCGAGCACGAAGGTACGGTGACGAAACAGGTGCAGCGGCATGATCGGCTCGGCCGCGCGGCGTTGCTCGAACACGAAGCCGACCAGGCCGATGACGGCGAACAGTGCCAGGCACAGGATATCCAGCGAAGCCCAAGGCAGCAGGCTGCCGCCCAGGCTGGTGATCAGCACCAGCGCCCCCAGGGTGATGGTCAGGAAGAACGCGCCGATGTAGTCGACCACATGCTTGACCGGGGCCACGTGCGGGCGGAACACACTGCCGATCACCACGACTGCCAGCAGGCCCAGCGGCAGGTTGATGAAGAAGATCCAGTGCCATGACAGGTGCTCGACCAGAAACCCGCCGATCAGCGGGCCAACCACAGTGGCCAGGCCGAACACGCCACCGAACAGGCCCTGGTAGCGGCCGCGTTCGGCAGGCGGTATGACGTCGCCGATGGCCGCCATGGCGACCACCATCAGGCCGCCACCGCCCAGGCCCTGCAGCGTGCGGAACAGGATCAGCTGGGTCATGTCCTGGGCCAGCCCGCACAGCGCCGAGCCGAGCAGGAACAACGCGATGGCAATCTGCAGGACGCGCTTGCGCCCGTAAAGGTCGCCGAACTTGCCGTACAGCGGCACGACCACGGTCGAGGCCAGCAGGTAGGCGGTGACTACCCAGGACAGCCAGCGCAGCCCGCCGAGGTCGCTGACGATGGTCGGCAGTGCGGTGGAGACGATGGTCTGGTCCAGTGCCGCGAGGAACATCACCAGCATCAACGCGCCGAGCAGCAGCGGGATGGAGGCCTGGGTACCCGGTTCGGTCTGTACGGAGGAGGGCGCGTCAGCGCAAGTCGGTTGCATACGGTTGCCTTGAGCCTGTGAGTGCGATTGAGCGTCCATGTGCGGTCAGCGGCCTATGCCTTGGGCGTGCTGGCGGCCGGCTTCCTGCAGGCCGGCGAGGGCAAAGCTGAACAGCTGGGCAGACACGTCTTCGGCCGGCATGCCGAGGATTTCGTGCAGGGTCCCGGTGGACCCGCGCGGGCCGATCAACAGCATCGCCCAGGGTGCGGTGACACAGAGGATGCAGCGGGTCAGTGCCGGGTCGTCCCGCGGGATGGCGGTGATCTCGCTGAACAGGGCCTTGAGCAGCGACAGCTTCAACGGTGCTTCGGCCTGCATGTGCGCCTGGCCGTGCGGGCTGGGCGCGAGGATTTCTGCGGCCAGCACGCGCAGGTGCCAGTTGTCGCGACGCTGCGTGGCCTTGCGCACGACCAGTTCGACCAGCGCCCTCAATTTTTCCGCCGCCGGTTGCTCGCCGAGGATGATCCGCTGCAGGTCGCTGATGTCCAGAAAGCGCCGCCGTGCTTCGTCGAGCACGGCCAGGTACAGGCCATTACGGCTGCCGAAGTGGTAGTTGATCGAGGCCAGGTCGACCTCGGCCTTGGCAGCGACGGCCTTGTTGCTGGCCTCGGCATAGCCCACGGCGGCGAACAGTTCGCCAGCGGCCTGGAGGATGCGGGTGCGGGTGGCTTCGCCATCCTTGCGCGGTTCGCGCTGTGTGGTGGCCATGATGGGGCGCTCGAATCGGTGCGATGACAGGCAGCCTGATTCAGTTTTAAATTAAATTAAATTCAATTTAAATTTAAGGCGTACCGCCGCCCGGCGACGGAAGGTGTCGCTGCGTTGCACCGGATGGCGCACGCCACTAGGGGGAGAGGCCTTGGTTGTGGTATACAACGCGGTAACCCACATCACCTTCGCTGGCATTTGGATGCGTCGCGGCTGACTGGTGATTTCCTTGCACCTGCTTCCTTTACTGTGAAACGGAGATTCGAAGATGACCGCCACCGACCGTCTGAGCCTGCTGCAGTACGAGCACCTGGGCCTGGACGATGTTGCCGCTGCCGAATTCAAGGTGGCCCTGGAGGAGCTGCGCAAGCTGGCGCTGGAAGACCGTTACGAACACCCTGCAGCCCTGCACCTGGGTGACATCGCCGACGCCGAGAACCGTCAGGAACTGGCTGAGACCAAAGGCTGGGGCATCGGCTTCTTGCAGGGGCTGACCTGCGCCAAGGCACTCTCGCAGGAGCATCTGGAAGCGCTGCGTCGGGTGTTCCAGGCCGCGGCCGAACGTGCGATCACGCGCATGTGCCGTTAAGTACAACGTATTGACCCTGCCGCTGCCCGCAATGGGCAGCGGCAACCTGCCCATTCCCGAACGCCTGTGCCAGCGGTGGCATGTAGAGCCTGCGGTGATAACCGCCCCTTTGCCTATCTGCCCGACATTTCAATCTGACCATTCGAATCTTTCCTGCCCAGCCCCGCAACGACGAGCGCATTAGCCGTTTCTCGACTTTACTGACAGGCGCTGATGCCAACTCTTCATGAATCGAGCGCATTGAGTATTGGCTTTGAGTAACGCCATGGAGTGACGCAGCCCGTTGGGGGGAGACCATGAGCCAGAGCCAGGTACTGATCATCTGTGAGTATTGCGACGCGGTGTATCAGCGTCGGCCGGTGCACAAACATCAACAGGCACGATGCGTTCGGTGTGGCGGGGGTGTTGTACCGCCATAAAAGCCTGACCATCCAGCAACGCCTGGCACTGAGTGTCACGGGCGCGGTATTGCTGATTTTTGCCAATGCTTACCCGGTCATGACCATTGGCATGCAGGGTTTGAGCAACTCCGCGACGTTATGGGATTCGGTACTGATCCTGAGCAGTGGCAGCATTACCTTCATTGCCCTGGTCATGGCCCTGGCCATCATCGTTGCCCCGGTGCTGCAGATTGCCTTGCTCTGCTGGGTCCTCAGCTTTGCCGTGGCGGGGCGCCGGGCGCCGGGGTTTGCCACCAGCATGCGCTGCCTGGAAGGCCTGCGGCCCTGGAGCATGCTGGAAGTCGGCCTGCTGGGCGCATTGGTGGCGGTGATCAAACTGGCGGGGCTGCTTGAGGTGATCCCCGGCATCGGCCTGGTCGCCCTGGCGGCACTGAGCATGCTGATCATCTACATTGCCGGGCGCGATATCCGCGACCTGTGGGAGCAGGTATGAGTACGCCGGCGCTGGCCGACGAGCTGGGCCTGTGCCTGTGCCACGGCTGTGGCCATGCCTGCGAAGTGGGCCGCCATGTGCATGTGTGCGAGCGTTGCGGCGCGCCCCTGCACCGGCGCAAGACCAACGCCATCGCCCGAGGCTGGGCGTTTCTGGTCGCCGCGCTGGTGTTCTACATACCGGCCAACCTGCTGCCGGTGATGCACACCGAAATGCTCGGCAGTGGCAGCGACAGCACCATCGGTGGCGGTGTGGTGGAGTTCTGGGAGGCCGGTGCCTGGGACATCGCCTTGATCATCTTCATCGCCAGCATGGGCGTGCCGGCGATCAAGTTCTTTTCCCTGTGCTTGCTGCTGTTCACCGCCCAGCGTCGGTCAAGCTGGGCATGCCGGCAGCGCTCGCAACTGTATCGCGGCGTCGAGCTGGTCGGTTACTGGTCGATGCTCGATGTGATCGTCGTGGCGCTGGTGGCCGCGTTGGTGCAGTTGCGCGGCCTTGGCACCATCGAGCCGCGCGCGGGCATTCTGTTTTTCGGCCTGGTCGTGGTGCTGACCATGTTTTCGGCAATGAGCTTCGACCCACGCTTGATCTGGGATCACCCTGGCAACGATGGAGGCCGCACTGATGGCGCAAGCGAGTGACGCGCGAAAAGGAGCCGGGCAGGCGGAGGTACGCACCCGGCGCTGGAATGTTTCATTGGTGTGGATCGTGCCGATCCTGGCGATTCTGGTGGGGGCCTCGCTGGTGGTACGCAACTGGATGCAGCAGGGGCCGGTGATTTCGATTTCCTTTCGTTCTGGCGAAGGGCTGGTGGCACACAAGACCCAGGTCAAGTACCGGAGCGTGGTGATTGGCGAAGTGACCACCGTGGACCTTGCCGAGGACCACGACAGCGTCATCGTCAAAGTGCAGCTGGCCAATGATGCACGCTCGTTCGCTACCCAAGGGGCGCGCTTCTGGGTGGTGCGCCCGCGCATCGGGGCGGGCGGGGTGTCTGGCGTTGATACCTTGCTCTCTGGCAGCTTCATTGGCGCCGATGCAGGTGAATCGAAAAGCGCCGAAAAGAACTTCACCGGCCTGGAGCTGCCGCCGGCGATCACCTATGGCGAAAAGGGCAAGCGATTCGTGCTGAACGCCAGCGACCTTGGCTCGCTGGATATCGGCGCATCAATCTACTACCGCAAGATCCCGGTGGGTGAAGTGGTGTCCTATGCCTTGCAGGACAATGGCAAGGGCGTGGACATTGGCATTTTCGTGCAGTCGCCCTACGACGCCTTTGTCACCCGTGATACCCGGTTCTGGAACGCCAGCGGTGTCGACATGCAGATTGGCGCCAATGGCTTGAAGGTCGATACCGAGTCGCTGTCGTCCATCCTGGTCGGCGGGCTGGCTTTTGGCTCCCCCGATTTTGCCCCGGACGCCCTGGCAGCCGATGACCAGGCGCAGTTCCAGCTGTTCGCCGACCGGGAAAGCGCGCTGGCTCCGCCCCACGGCCAGGGGCAGTACCTGCAACTGCGCTTCGACCAGTCCATGCGTGGCCTGTCGGTGGGGGCCCCGGTGGAGTTCAAGGGGGTGGAGTTCGGCAAGGTCACCTCGGTCTACCTGGATTACGACCCGGTGAAGCAGATCTTCCCGGTGGTGGTGGATGCGGTGATCTACCCGCAGCGCCTTGGCCCGGTGCACCGCAAGATGCTGGCGGTGTTCAAGCACACAGAAGGCGACCTGAACGGTGCACGGGAGTTGATCGGCACCTTCGTCGAGCATGGCCTGCGGGCTCAGGCGCGCAGTGGCAACCTGATCACCGGGCAGATGTTCATCTCCCTGGACTTCCACCCGGAAGCGCCCAAGGTCGTGTTCGATAGGGCTGCAGAGCCGATCGTCATTCCTACCGTGCCCGGTAGCCTGGAGATGCTGCAGGAACAGCTGCAGCATTTTGTCGAGCGCATCAGCAAGTTGCCGCTGGAAAGCATTGCCAGCAACCTCGATGGCACCCTGCGTGACCTGCGTGCCAACCTCAAGCAGATCAACAGCCAGACATTGCCTGGGGTGAAAGCTACCCTCGACGACCTGCAGAAGACCTTGAAGACGGCCAATGCGACCATCGCCGACGATTCGCCAGAGCGTGAACGGCTGGGTGAAACACTGGACGAGCTGGAGCGCATGTCGCGCTCGTTGCGCGACCTGACAGACTACCTGGGGCGCCACCCTGAGTCGCTGATCCAAGGCCGGCCGAAAGCGGCCGGGGCGAAAGACTTGAGACCTTGAAAGTGAAAGGCCAAAGGAGTGTCAGCTGATGCATCGAGTGCGCAACCTGTGTGGGGCCAGCCTGCTGATCTGGCTGAGCGGCTGCAGCAGTACCCCGAACAATTACCACACCCTGGTCCCGGCCCAGCCGGTGCAAGGTGGTAGCCAGCACGTGCAGGTGACCCGGGTCAGCCTGCCGCCCCAGGTGGATCGCCCGCAACTGGTGGTGCGCCAAGGCAGCAGTGGCCTGGCCATTCTGGAAACGGAGTGGTGGGGTGCCAACCTGGTGGATGAGTTTCGCAGTGCCCTGCAGGACATGCTCGGCGGCCCGGTGGCGGGCGCCAGCAGTGTGTTGAGGGTCGATGTGCAGCGCTTTGACAGCGTGCCCGGCCAGTACGCCTCGCTCGATACGCTGTGGCGCCTGAAGCGCCCGGGCGAGCCTGAACTCACCTGCCGCACGTCAGTACAGACCGCTGCCGACAACAGCATCAACAATCTGGTCAACGCGCACCAGGCCAACCTGCGCAAGCTGGCCGAGGCCGTGCGGGCAGCAGCGGCGCCAGGCAGGCCTTGCCCAACCACCTGAGGCGGCCGAACAAGGGTACGGGGAGCCCGCATGAAGTTACGTACGAGATTGCTCTGGCTGTTCGTACCACCGCTGTTGCTGGTGTTGCTGCTGGTGTACTTCGCGGCCCAAGGCATGCTGCTGGCGCGGCTGGACAAGCAGGACGAGCGCCTGCTGGTCGCTGAGGCCGAACGCCTGCGAGCTTTGCTGGGCAACAGCATCGAGCGTGATGCCAACCGCCTGCGGCAATGGGCGCAGGCGATTCCAGGTTCGGTGCCGGCGGCTTTCCCGCTCGATGCCGCCACGCTGGGCCGCAGTGGCTTCGACTTCATTCTTTATTTCGCCAAAGGTGAACAGCGTGTGAGTTGGCGCCCACTTGACCTGGCGAAGCTGGAGCGCCCGGCCGGTGCTCAACCCCTGAGCCTGCAGGCGCTGCATGAGGGCGTCGCGCAACAGTTGGCGCACTTGCTGCAGGCACAGGATGTGGCACCGCCTGCGCAACTGCTGGCAGTGCTCCGTGTGCCGCTGATTCTGGTGGCAGTGGATACCGCCCGCAGCGGCGAAAGTGCCAGCGGGGTATTGCTGGCGGGGACGTTTCTGGACAGCAAGCGCATCGCCATGCTGCAACAACAGTTGGGCGGTGAGCTCACCTGGTTGCCGTCGGTCGGCGAGCATGAGCGGCCGGCGCTGCAGGCGGAATTGATGAGCATCGGCAACCGCCAGGTGGTCGATGCCCGCCATCAGAGTATCGACCTGCTGTTTCAGGACAGCCTGGGCGAGCCACAGCTGCGCCTGCAACTGACCCGCGAGCGCCATCTGTACCTCGAAGGTGAGCAACAGCTCAATATTTTCCTCGGCGTGACGGGAGGACTCATCGGCCTGGCCTGGCTGCTGATCTACCTCGCCCTGGACGTCACCTTGCTACGGCGCATTGCGCGGTTGCACCGTGAGCTTCTGGCCATTGGCCCGGCTGCGGCAGGGCGCCGGCTGACCGATGACGGGGGCGATGAGCTGGGCAAGCTGGCGCGCGAAGCGAACCGTGCACTGGACCGCCTGGAGCAGAGCGAAGCCCGCGACCGGGCGATTCTCGACGCCATGGAAGACGGCTACTTCGAACTGGACGAGCTGGCCAGGATCGAGTCGGTCAACCCGGCTTTCTGCAGGCTGCTCGGCTTCCCGGCGGGGCAGGTGCTCGGGCGCACCTTTGCCTCGCTGCAGGAAGAACAAGAGGCCCCCACGACGGCAGAGCCAGTGATTGCCGAAACCGAGCCCGGTGCGCCACTTTCGGCCCGGTTGCGGCGTGCCGACGGCAGTATCGGCCATTTTGAGACGCAGATTTCCAGGCGGCACAACGCCGGGGGCCGGCTGATCGGTTATCGCGGCATCCTGCATGACGTCAGTGACCATGTGCTGCATCAGCGTCAGCTGTTTGACCTGGCCCATCAGGATGCCCTGACCGGGCTGGCCAATCGCAAGGCGTTCCATGAGGACCTAGCGCGGCACCTGCAGAGCGGCGCCATGCCACTGGCGCTGATCTTTCTAGACCTTGACCGGTTCAAGGACGTCAATGACCGCTTCGGCCACGATGTCGGCGATGCCTTGCTGACGTGCATGGCTGAGCGCCTGAGCAATGCCTTGCGCCAACCGGACAAGGCCTATCGCCTGGGGGGCGACGAGTTCACCGTGATCGTTCCGGCCACCCGCTTTCAGGCAGCCAGTGCGCTGGCCGAGCGCTTGCTCAAGCTGCTGGCCGAGCCGGTCAGCGTCAGCGGGGTAACCATCGACTTCGTCACGCCAAGCATCGGCCTGGCCCTTGCGCCTGCTCATGCCAGTGAGATGGACGCGCTGGTAAAGGCAGCCGATCAGGCGATGTACCAAGCCAAGCGCCAACGCGGGCGGGTATGCGTGTATCAGCAGGGCCAGTGATCAGCCCTGGGAGGCTGGCGCATGGCCAATCCTGGGCCAGACTGTTGGCAGCGCGCGGCCATCGATGCCGCTGTCGCCCACGGGATGTGGCAGCCTCTGCGACCAGGCCTGGGCGCTGAATGCCACCGCTTGCGAGGGGTGTAGATGATCGAGCGTTGTCGTTGCCGGTCTTTGCTGCTGTCGCTCTTCATGCTGCTGCCCGCGCATGCGCTGGCAGAGGCGTTGTGTGGCCAGCTGACCGCCACCGGTAATCCGGAATACCCGCCTTACCTCTGGCGTGACCTGCACAACCCTGAGCAGTTGATCGGGGCCAATGCCGACCTGCTCAAGGCTGTGGGCAAGGCGCTTGGGCTGGAGGTAAAGGTGGTGTACGGCGGGCCATGGTCAAGGGCGCAGGAGGAGGTGCGCACCGGGCGCATCGACCTGATGGCGGGGTACTTCATGACTCAGGAGCGCCAGCAGCAGATGGATTTCATCAGCCCGCCGTTCCTGCGTACCCGCAGCGTGGTCTGGGTCCGCCAGGGCGACGCTTTTGCTTATCGCGAATGGGCGGACCTCAAGGGCCACACAGGTGGAACGCTGGTCAGCAACACCCACGGCCAGCAGTTCGACGACTATGCCAGGGACAACTTGCAACTCGAAGCGGTGCCCGGCGCCAGGCAGGCGTTCGAGAAGCTGTTGCTCAAGCGCAACGACTATGTGATCTATGAGCAGTATCCGGGCATGGCCTTGGTGCGGATGCAGGGTTGGGAGGGGCAATTGAAAGTGCTCGATCCGCCGGTGTCCAGCGAGGGGTTGTACCTGGCGCTGTCGCATCAGTCGAAGTGCAATCGAGCCGAACTGCGCCAGAGGCTGGCGCAGAAAATGAAAGAGATGGTTGCCGGGCCGGTGCCGGAGCAACTGGTGGAAAAAAATCTGGAGCTTTGGAAACAGCAGGTGGGAGAGTAGGTTGGAAGGTGTTTGTCTTGAGTTTTTTAGCGCCGGTCGGATCGAGCGCCGCCCGCGCGGCGCATCGCGGATGAATCCGCTCCTACATTTGTTGCAACGTGCCGAACCTGTTACGCCATGGCCGCCAGCCTTGGCGCATGTCTTGAGCCTTGCAAACAAGGCTGGCAACCATGGCCTCACAGGCATGGCCACGTTGCAACAAATGTAGGAGCGGATTCATCCGCGATGCGCCGCGCGGGCGGCGCTCGATCTCACAGGCGACAAAAACCTCAAGGCGAACACCCGCCAGCCTACGCATCGACCTCCAGCGCCCGCTTGGCTGCACTGACATTGGCCTCGCCGGGCAAGGCGACGCCGTTCTTGATCGCCAGGATCTCGGCCATGACGCTGACGGCGATCTCCGCGGGGGTCTTGCTGCCGATATAGATGCCAATTGGCCCGTGCAGGCGCTGCAACGAAGCTTCGCTTTCACCGAAATGCTCGATCAGGCGCTCACGGCGCATCTGATTATTACGCCGCGAACCGATCACGCCAATGTAGAACGCAGGGCTCTGCAAGGCTTCGAGCAGGGCCAGGTCGTCCAGCTTGGGGTCGTGGCTGAGGCCGACGATGCAGCTGCGCAGGTCCGGGGCGAACGTGCGCACTACGTCATCCGGCATACCGACGATCTTCTCCACGCCAGCCACATTCCACCCGCCCATGTACTCGGGGCGCGGGTCGCAGACCGCCACCTTGAAGCCGTTGAACAGCGCCATGGTCGCCAGGTACTCGGCCAGCACTCCGGCACCGATCAGCAACATGCGATAACCAGGGCCCAGGGTGTTGAGCATGCGTCGGCCATCGAAGCTGAACTGCTCTGGCGCGCGGCTGGTGGTCAGTTGAACCTGGCCGCTTTGCAGATCCAGTTCGCGGCGTACCAGGTTGCCGCTGTCCAGCAACGGCAGGAGTTGCTCCAGGCTCGCCAGTGCCGGGCCAAACTCTAGGACCAGTTCGAGGGTGCCGCCGCACGGCAGGCCGAAGCGTTGCGCTTCTTCGGCGCTGACGCCGTATTGCACCACCTGCGGCAGGCCCGCCGGCATGCCGTCGCCCTGGTAGGCGGTGGTGTAGCGGTGGATGAGGTCGTCCTCGATGCAGCCGCCAGAGACGCTGCCGACCACCCGGCCATCGCCGCGCAAGGCCATCATCGAACCCACTGGCCGTGGCGATGACCCCCAGGTGCGGGCGACGGTGGCCAGCAATACGTGTTCGCCGGCCAGCAGCCAGTCACGGGCGGTGCGCAAGACCAGCAGGTCGATGCTTTCCATGGGCCGTACCTCCTCAGCGCATGTGCAGGATGATCGGGCTGCTGCTGGCCGGGTCGGTGTGCCCGCGCAGCTTGCCCACTGCCTGTGCATCCACCGCTCCACCAGAGTTGCCCCAGGTGCTGCGCACGAAGCTCAGCACTGCGGCGATCTCCTGGTCCGACAGCTGCTCGCGGAACGCCGGCATGCGGTAGGCATCCGGCATGCCGGCGGCGACGATACGCTGCGAGCCGTTGAGGGTGATGTTGATTGCCGAGGCGTTTTCCCGCGCCAGTGCCGAGGTCGCACCGGCCAGCGGTGGCATCCACTCGGCCTGGCCCTTGCCGTCCAGGCCATGGCAGCTGGCGCAGCGTGTGACGTAGGTGTGAGCGCCAGGGCTGTCCAGGCGCGTGGCCGCGGAAACCGCCTGGTATTGCCAGGGCGCACCGTCACGCTGCGGGTCACCGGGCAGCGACTTGAGGTAGCGGGCGATGGCGCCCAGGTCGTCATCGCTCATGAACTGCGTGGAGTTGTTGAACGCCTCGGTCATCGACCCGTATACCACGGCATGCTGATTGCGCCCGGTCTTGAGGAACTGCACGATCTCGGCCTCGCTCCAACGGCCGAGCCCGGTGTTGTGGTCGCTGCGCAGGCTGGGTGCGTACCAGCCATCGAGCAGGGCGCCAGCGAGGAACGGCGCACCGGCTTCATCCAGGGCCTTCTCGTTGAACGCCAGCCCCCGTGGCGTGTGGCAGCTGCCGCAGTGGCCGGGCCCCTGGACGATGTAGGCGCCGCGGTTCCACAGTGCGTCCTGGCCAGTTTTGCTGGCATAAGGCGCATCGGCGGCGAACAGGCCGTTCCACAGGGCAATAGGCCAACGCAGGTTCAACGGCCAGGGGATATCGCTGGGGACGTTCGCCTGCTGCGCCGGCTGTACGCCTTTCATGAAGAAAGCGTACAGCGCCTGCACATCGTCATCGCTGAGTTTGGCGTAAGACGGGTAGGGCATGGCCGGGTACAACCGCCGGCCACCCGGCGCCACGCCATGGCGCACGGCGCGATCGAAATCGGCCAGGCTGTAATTGCCGATGCCGGTCTGGCGGTCAGGCGTGACGTTGGTGGCGTGTATCGCACCCAGTGGCGTGGCCATTTCAAGGCCACCGGCAAATGGCTTGCCGTCAGGCAGGCTGTGGCAGGCCACGCAGTCGCTCAGCCGGGCGACATACTCGCCGCGGCTGACCAGTGCGGGGTCGAAGCTTGCGGGCTGTGCTGCGGTGAAGGGGGATGCGGGCTCGCGCGTCACATACCAGGCCAGCAGGCCGGCCGCGACCAGGCACGGCACTGCCAGCCAGCCAGCGGTTCTGGCAAAACGACTGTGGGTCATGGGGCAGTCCTTGTCCGGTCAGCTGAAGGTATGGCGGCTCAGCGGCAGGCTACGCACCCGCTGGCCGGTCAGTTGCGCCACGGCGTTGGCCACGGCAGGCGCCACCGCTGGCAGCGGCGGCTCGCCGATACCGCCCATCTTCGCGCCGCTCTCGACAATGCGCACATGCACCCGGGCCATGCGCGAGGGCGGCAGGATCGGGTACAGGTCGTAATTGCGCGCACGGGGCTTGCCGTCGATGAACACCGCTTCCTCCACCAGCGTCTGCGACAACCCCAGGGCCACCGCACCGTTGACCTGGTGCTCGATGATCGCCGGGTTGACGATGCTGCCGGGGTCGATCGCCTGCCAGATGTCATGCACCTTGACCTGGCCGTTCTCGATCGACACTTCGGCGATTGCCGCTGCCTCGGAGCCAAACGGTGAAGCCATGGCGATACCACGGGCGCGCTTGCTGCCGTCTTCTGCCGTGAACGGCCCGCGTTTCCAGCCGCCGGACAACTCGGCTACCGCGTGCAGCAGGTTGGTCAGGCGCTGATTGTCGCGCAGCAGGTGCAGGCGCAGTTCGTAAGGGTCCTTGCCGCCCTTGTCGGCCAGTTCGTCGAGGAACGACTCGTAGAAGAAGTCGTTCAGCGAATTGCCCACCGAGCGCCAGTAGCCGAGCATCGCCGGGCCTTTGACGTAGATCTGGGCGATGCGTTTGTTGGCGATGGCGTAGGACTTGCCCGACAGCCCTTCGAGGGCCGTGGGGTCGATCTTGTCGCCTTGCTTGCCGGCGAGGGCTTCGGTCGGGCCTTCGGTGGCGCTGACCGCCTCGATGGCTACCGGCAGCCCGTCGGCATCCAGCCCGGCGCGGAACTTGACCACTGCGACCGGGCGCAATACGTCGCGCAGGAACTCTTCCTCGCGGCTCCAGATCAGCTTGACCGGGCGGCCGACCGCCTTGGCCAGGGCGATGGCTTGCGGGTACGGGTTGGCCGAGTCATACAGGAAGTGGCGGCCGAAGAACCCACCCAGCAGCGGCGAGTGCAAGGTGATCTGCGCTGCGTCCAGGCCAGTGCGCTTGGCGATGTCGTCGCGGAACATGTCGGGTGCCTGATTGGGCAGCCAGACGTCCAAGGTACCGTCGGGGTTGAAGCGGGCGAGGGCGGACGGCGGCTCAAGCTGGGCATGGTTGAGGTACTGGTTGTGGTAGCTGGCCTCGACCTTGGTCTTGGCATTGGCCAGGGCGCTGGCAATGTCGCCTTCGTTTTCCTCGTCACGTGCCGGCCCTTCAACGGTGGCCAGGTGCTCGCGCCAGCCGTCGCTGGAAAAGTCCGCTGGCATCGGCCGCACCTTGCTGTCGGCGCCCGGCTCTTGCCAGTCCACCTGAATTGCCTCGACCGCGCGCTTGGCGTGCCACCAGCGTTCGGCGACCACCGCCACGGCGCCTGGCAATGGGTGCACCGAATGCACGCCCTTCATGGCTTTGACCTGTTCCTCGTTGCGCAGGCTGCCCACGGTCATGCCCAGGCGTGGCGCGTGTTGCACGGCGGCATGGAGCATGCCGTCGACCTGGATGTCGATGCAGTACTGGGCCCTGCCCGTGGATTTGTCGTAGGCGTCCAGGCGCCGCACCGGTTTGCCGATCCAGCGGAACTGGCTGGGGTCGCGCAGCTTGACGCTGGCGGGGTCCGGCACGGGCAGGTCCATGGCACGGCTGGCCAGTTCGCCGTAGGCCAGGGAACGGCCAGAGGCAGTGTGAATGACCTTGCCAGGCTCGGTGGTCAGCTCGCTGACCGGTACCTTCCATTGCTCGGCAGCAGCCTGCAGCAGCATGGCCCGGGCCAGTGCACCGAGGCGGCGCATGGTCGGGTAGCTCATGCGCACCGACATGCTGCCGCCGGTAATGCGCATGCCGTTCTCCATCACCACATAGGCTTCACCGGGCGGTGCGCTGTCGACCAGGAAGTTGGCCGGGTCGACGTCCAGTTCTTCACCGACGATTTGCGCCATGGCGGTGAACGGGCCTTGGCCGCCTTCCATGAACGGGCTGAGCAGGCGCACCTTGCCGTCCGGGCGGATCTCCAGAAACGCCGGCACCTGGGTGCCGCGCTCGGGCGTGGCTGCCGCCGCTGCCTGCACCCGGGCCGAACCCATTGGCAGGCCGAAACCCAGCACCAGGGCACCCACTGCAGTGCTGGCCAGGAAGCGCCGACGCGACAGGTTGACGGTTTCGCCCAGCTGCAGCCTGAGCAGTTCTGCGGGGGTATCGACGGGCGTATTCATCAGGCCTGCTCCCCTTGGGCGAGTGCATGCACGGCGGCATGAATGGCGTTGTAGGTGCCGCAGCGGCAGAGGTTTACCATCGCCGCGCTGATCTGCTCATCGCTGGGTTTGGGGGTATGCTTGAGCAACGCCGTGGCCGCCATCACCTGGCCGGACTGGCAGTAGCCGCACTGCGCCACCTGGTGCTCGACCCAGGCCGCCACCACGCGTTTGCCTACCGCGTCGGCCTCTACGGCTTCGATGGTGGTCACCTCGCGCCCGACCACGCCGGCCACGGGGGTGACACAGGCACGCACGACGTTGCCGTCCACCAGCACCGAGCAGGCGCCGCACTGGGCCAGGCCGCAACCGTATTTGGTGCCGGTCATGCCCAGGTCGTCACGCAGCACCCACAGCAGGGGTGTGTCGGCATCGGCATCGACCTGATAGGTCTTCTGGTTGATAAGAAGTTCCATGGTTCACCTGCTGATCATCGGTTGATGGCGTTTGCTGTCTGCTGGGGAATACGTTGTTCCCCAATCCAGAAACGCTAGCACAGTGGTACGACCACTGGTCTGGTGGGGAGTGCAGGTTCAGAGGATCAGGCAAGCAATTCGTTGAAATGCGCAAGCGTTGCTGACCCAGTCCCTGTGGGAGCGGGTTTACCCGCGAAGCAAGCGCCGCGGAGAATGGCACGGGCCTTGCCCGTGTTCGCGGGTAAACCCGCTCCCATAGAGTTACGCAGAGGACTTCCGGGGCGAAAACCCGGATAATGCCGCTCAATTTCGTTTTGCACGCTTAAATCACGGTAATCCCCGCATGGAAATCAAGGTCAATTTTCTCGACAACCTTCGTCTTGAAGCCAAGTTCGACGACTTCACGGTGATCGCCGACCAGCCGATCCGCTACAAAGGCGATGGCTCGGCCCCGGGCCCGTTCGACTATTTCCTCGCCTCGTCGGCCCTGTGCGCGGCGTATTTCGTCAAGCTGTATTGCCAGACCCGCGATATCCCCACCGAAAACATCCGCCTGTCGCAGAACAACATCGTCGACCCGGAGAACCGCTACAACCAGATCTTCAAGATCCAGGTCGAGCTGCCCGAGGATATTTCCGAGAAGGACCGCCAGGGCATCCTGCGCTCCATCGACCGTTGCACCGTGAAAAAGGTGGTGCAGACCGGCCCCGAGTTCATCATCGAAGAAGTCGACAACCTCGACGCCGATGCCCAGGGCCTGCTGATGCCGGTGGCCGACACCACCACCTACATCCCTGGCAAGGACCTGCCACTGGAGCAGACCATCGCCAACATGTCCGGCATCCTCGCCGGGCTGGGCATGAAGATCGAAATCGCCTCGTGGCGCAACATCGTGCCCAACGTCTGGTCGCTGCATGTGCGCGACGCGCAGTCGCCGATGTGCTTCACCAACGGCAAGGGTTCGACCAAGGAGGCCGCACTGGCCTCGGCACTGGGCGAGTTCATCGAGCGCTTGAACTGCAACTTCTTCTACAACGACCAGTTCTGGGGCGAGGACATCGCCAATGCGCCGTTCGTGCATTACCCGAACGAGCAGTGGTTCAAGCCAGGCCCGAAAGACGCGCTGCCGGCGGAAATCCTCGACGAAAACTGCCTGGAAATCTACAACGCGGACGGCGAACTGCGCGGTTCGCACCTGTACGACACCAACTCGGGCAACACCGAGCGCGGCATCTGCTCGCTGCCGTTCGTGCGCCAGTCCGACGAACAGGTGGTGTACTTCCCGTCCAACCTGATCGAAAACCTGTTCTTAAGCAACGGCATGAGCGCCGGCAACACCTTGGCCGAAGCCCAGGTGCAGTGCCTGTCGGAAATCTTCGAGCGCGCGGTCAAGCGCGAAATCCTCGAAGGTGAGCTGGCCCTGCCGGATGTCCCGCAGGAGGTGCTGGCCAAGTACCCAGCCATCCTCGCTGGCATCCAGGGCCTGGAAGAGCAGGGCTTCCCGGTGCTGGTCAAGGACGCCTCGCTGGGCGGTGAATTCCCGGTGATGTGCGTAACCTTGATGAACCCGCGCACCGGCGGCGTGTTCGCCTCGTTCGGCGCCCACCCAAGCTTTGAGGTGGCGCTGGAGCGCAGCCTCACCGAGCTGCTGCAAGGGCGCAGCTTCGAGGGCCTCAACGACCTGCCGCAGCCGACCTTCGAGAGCCATGCGCTGACCGAGCCGAACAACTTCGTCGAGCACTTCATCGACTCCAGCGGTGTGGTGTCGTGGCGCTTCTTCAGCGCCAAGGCCGATTTTGAATTCGTCGAGTGGGACTTCTCCGGGCATGGCGAGGACTCCAACACCCAGGAAGCCGCGACCCTGTTCGGCATCCTCGAAGACCTCGGCAAAGAGGTGTACATGGCTGTGTACGACAACCTCGGCGCCACCGCCTGCCGCATCCTGGTGCCAGGTTATTCCGAGATCTACCCGGTCGAGGACCTGATCTGGGACAACACCAACCGCGCCCTGGACTTCCGTGCCGACATCCTCAACCTGCACAGCCTCGACGACCGCGCCCTGCGCGCCCTGCGCCGGCGCCTGGACAACTGCGAGGTGGATGACTACACCACCATCACCACCCTGATCGGCGTCGAGTTCGACGAGAACACGGTGTGGGGCCAGCTGACCATTCTTGAGCTGAAACTGCTGATCTGCCTGGCGCTCAAGCGCTTCGAGGACGCCAAGGAGCTGGTCGAGGCGTTCCTGCAGTTCAACGACAACACGGTCGAGCGTGGCCTGTTCTACCAGGCGCTGAACGTGGTGCTGGAAGTGCAGCTGGATGAAGAGCTGGAAATGGCCGACTACGAGGCCAACTTCCGCCGCATGTTCGGCAACCCGCGGATGGACGCGGTGCTGGGCTCGGTGGACGGCAGCGTGCGCTTCCATGGGTTGACCCCGACCAGCATGAAGCTCGAAGGGCTGGACCGCCATCTGCGCCTGATCGAGAGCTACAAGAAGCTGCATGCTGCCCGGGCCAAGTTTGCCTGACAGCCCCCCCCCCGGGGGCGCGTTGCGCCCCCTTCGCGGTGCTTGAGGTAGCATGACGGGTGTCCAGTACCTCACAAGGAAGTCACCGGTGATCAACCTTTCCCACCTGCCGCGCAACAGCATGCTCGAACCACTCGACCTGCCACCGCCGCTATGCCCTGTGCTGAGCCTGGCAGGCGATTCACTGCAACAGCGCTATGCGGCATTTGTCGCTCAGGCTGTGAAAACACGGCCGTCGGTGAATGAAGCTGGGTTGCGTGAGCTCGGCCAGCAACTGGCCGGGGAGCTGCTGTCAAAGGCGATCGACCTGGGCAGTAGCAAGGCCCACGAACTGTCCGATGAAATCTACTGGCTGGTGCAGTGTGCCGCCATTGTCTCGCTGCATGCCGACGGCCCGGAGTCTGCGGCATTCGCGGGATACAGAAAGCATGTCGACTACTACCGGGGGACGGGGCGCATCGGTGCCCAGGTCGAGGCGTTCGAACGCTACGTTGCTGCCAACGGCGTGCCCGCTGACGAGACGGAGATTCAATCGCGCTCGGCAGATGGTCGCTACCGTCTGTTGCTCACCCCTTGGGAGGCAGGTAACACGCACTGGGTCTACCAGCCGCGGATCATCGATACAAGGCAGGGGACCTGCCTGTTGGCATTCCATGACAATCGCTGGTCGGTGGACAGCGACACCTGGCTCAGCGCAGGGACGGTCGAGCTGACGTTGCGCAAATACCCGGGAAACCAGGCACGCCGGAGCGTGCAGGCAGTCATCGACTGTGACCAACGCTACGCGCAAGCGGGGGCGTTGGCTGAAATCGAGCTGGCAGAACTCGAAGGCGTTCTCGACGCGCTGCTCGACAGCATAGAACCGACGTAGCCGTCAGTTCTTGCACTTGGCCAGCACCACCTGGCACGTGTCTGGCGTGCCACCGGAGCGGCCGGCATAGCGGATGCAGTTGTTCAGTGACTTCTGCTTGGCAATGCCCAGGGTGTTGCCCCAAGCCAGGCCGCCTTCGCCTGTGCTCGGCAGCGCCTTGGCATAACAGTTGGAGCCCGGCGCGGCGGCGTAGTGGCGCGCCTTGCTGTTTTTGCTCGAACAGCCGGCATTGAGCACCAGGCTGATGGCCAGAAAGGCGTGCGCGGTCCAGTACGCATAAGGTCGTGTGCTGCAAGTTCTCATGGTATCCCTCGTTCCGACGCGCAGAGTCTTTCAGGATATTTCTATCAAGCCAAGCGGTGAACTATCCGAACGTCAAGGTGATCCTTTCTTAAGCGCACCCTGCGCACGCCTGATGGACCAGGCCCCGCGCCAGTCTGTCAGCCCCGGGTCACCGACTGATAAGGAGGCGCCGTGACCGCTACAGAGCAAACCCTCTACCGATGCACGCCCAGCCCGCTGCACGCGATCCTGCTGGCCGGCACGGTCCCGCTGTTTCTCGGCGCGCTGCTGAGCGACATTGCCTATTTGAAGAGCTACCAGATCCAGTGGAGCAACTTCGCCGCCTGGCTGATTGCCGGTGGCTTGTTGTTCTGCGGCCTGGCGCTGTTATTTGCCCTGGCCAACCTGATCCGCGCCCCACGCAAGGGCGGGCGGCCGACGCTGTACTTCCTGCTGTTGCTGGTGACCTGGGGGCTGGGGCTGATCAATGCCTTCGAACATGCCAAGGACGCCTGGGCAGTGATGCCGGCGGGCCTGGTGCTGTCGCTGATCGTCAGCGTACTGGCCTGTGTGGCCGCATGGCTGGGCATGAGCAATCTGCGTTCGGGAGGTGAGGCATGAAGCCGTTGTATGGAGGGTCGCTGTTGAGCGTGGCACTGCTGCTGGCCGCCTGTGGCGGTGACGGCGAGCCGACCCAGGCCCTGGGCCCCGACCCGAAATTGCCTGCGCCCGAGCGCGGCCTGCTGCCGAGCATGAAAATCGCGCAACCGGCGCAGTGGGGTGAGCGCAAACCCACCGTGCCCGAGGGCTTCAGTATCACTGCCATCGCCACTGGCCTGAAGATCCCGCGCCAGAGCCTGGTGCTGCCCAATGGCGATATTCTGGTCGCCGAAGGGCGGGGTGGCGGTGCCGCCAAGCTTAAGCCCAAGGACGTGATCGCCAGCCAGATCAAGGCCAAGGGCAATACCCAGGTCAAGGGCGGCAACCGCCTGACCCTGCTGCGCGATGCCGATGGCGATGGCGCGTACGAGCTGCAGACGGTGTTCGCCGAGGGCCTCAACGCGCCTTACGGCCTGGCGTTTGCCGACGGCAAGCTGTACGTCGCCAACCAGGATGCGCTGGTGCGTTTCGATTACCAGGACGGCCAGACCAAGGCCGGCGGCCCGCCAACCAAGGTCACCGACTTGCCGGCCGAGATCAATCACCACTGGACCAAGGCGCTGACCATCAGCCCTGATGGCCGCTACCTGTACGTGGGCATCGGCTCGAACAGCAACATCACCGAGCGTGGCATGGAAGTCGAGATGGACCGCGCCATGGTCTGGCAGATCGACGCTGTGACCGGCGCGCACCGGCCTTACGCCACCGGCTTGCGCAACCCGACGGCGCTGACCATTCAACCGGGCAGCGGGCAGCTGTGGGCAGTGGTCAACGAGCGTGACGAGCTGGGCCCGGACCTGGTGCCGGACTACCTCACCTCGGTACGAGAGGGCGGCTTCTATGGCTGGCCCTACAGTTACTGGGGGCAGAACGTTGATGAGCGGGTCAGGCCGCAGAACCCGGACAAGGTGGCCGCCGCGCTCAAGCCCGATTACAGCCTGGGTTCGCACGTTGCCGCGCTGGGGGTGGATTTCTCCAGCCAGGCCATGGGCGAACGCTTCGCCGACGGGGTATTCGTGGGGGAGCACGGTAGCTGGAATCGCCCGAATCCTGTGGGTTACAAGGTGATCTTCGTGCCGTTCAAGGAGGGCAAGCCGGCCGGTCAGCCGATCGATTTTGCCACAGGGTTCCGCGGGGAGGATGGCAAGACCCGAGGCCGGCCAGTAGGGGTGACGGTTGACCCGCGTGGCGCGTTGATCATCGCCGACGACCTGGCCAACACCGTCTGGCGTGTGACGCGTAACTGAGTGTAGGAGCGGCCTTGCCGGTCCGGCGACCCGGCAAGGCCGCTCCTGCAGCGGTAGCGTGCAAGCCTTCCAAGGTGATCAGGGCCAACGCACCGTGCGCCGAAGCAGAGCACCTTACCGTCAGGTTCATGTTTGCCAAAACAAGGCCGGCCTTGACGCAAATGGGTTGAAAGGTATCGCGGGCGGGGCGCTGCCCAGCAGAGTGGCGGGTTATGGCTATGCTTGTTTGCGCATGAACATGTCACCCACAACCCGGTCTTGATCACATGGAAGCAGGCCTATGAACCCTATTTGCACGCTCGCTCGCGCTGTTGCCCTCGCCACCTTGATGTCTGCTGCCACCTTCACGGTGCAGGCTGCCGAGATTCCGATTGGCAGCAAGGCGTTTGAAAGCCATGTCAAAACCCAGGTCACTGCCATCGACCTGGCCAACCGCCAAGTCACGGTGAAGGGGCCGAACGACAAGGATGTGACCCTGCAACTGACGGAAAAGGCCAAGGCGCTGCCCAATCTGAAGGTCGGTGACAACGTTGATATCTACGTCACCCGGGCCATCGCCTATGTGCTCAACAGCGACGTGGGTGGCGCGCCGAAGGCCACTGAAGAATCCGGGGAAATCCGTGCCACCCAGGACAACCCCAACCCTGGCGGCGAAGCCTTCCGCCAAGTCCGGGTGACCTCGCAGATCAAGAAGATCGACTTGAAAAAGCATGAAGTCAGCCTGCTGCCGCCGGAAGGCAAGCTGCAGGTGGTCAAGGTCGAAGACCCTGACCTGCAAAAGCGGATGAAGAACCTCAAGGTCGGCCAGACCGTCGATGCGATCTATACCGAAGTGCTACGAGTCGATACCTGGCGCTGATATAGCCTACAGGGCTGGCCTCTTCGCGGCTAAAGCCGCTCCTACAGGTAACCGCCGATCCTTGTAGGAGCGGCTTTAGCCGCGAAAAGGCCGGTGCAGACAACGCAACAACATGCATGTGACGAATACCCTGCGTGCACCTTTTCAATTTCCATAATCACTGTCGATTTACCATCATGGGCTCATCCTGTCTTCAGATGAGTGCATCCATGTCCTACAAGACCCTTCTGCTTGCATGCTTTCCCGTGGCGATGGCCCTGCTTGCGGGCTTCGTGTTGCCCTACCAAGCCGCCAGCAACGCCGCCGTCGGTCGTGCGCTGGGGCACTGGCTGTGGGGTGCCTTCACCTCGTTGGCAGTCAGCTCGGTGGTGGTCATCACGGCGTTGCTGATCCTGCGCGTACCCATGCCAGACCTGAGCAAGGCGGTGCAGGGCCCTTGGTGGTTATGGATCGGTGGCGTGCTGGGCGCCCTCTATGTGGCCGGCGCTGCAGCGCTGACCCCCAAGCTGGGCACGGCGGGCTTCCTGGTACTGGTGGTGGCAGGGCAGATCCTGACCTCGGTGATCGTGGACCATTTCGGGCTGATGGGGGTTGCCAGCAAACCGGTGAACCTGGCCAGGGTTGCCGGCGTGCTGTTGATCCTTGGCGGCGTGTTGCTGGTCCAGGGCGGCTGGAACTCGACCCCGGCGCCAGGCCAGGCTGTGTCGAGCGCTGATCAGTGACCGGGCTGGCTGCAGGCCCAGACCGCTTCACGCAGCCAGCGGTGGCCGGGGTCGCTGTCCTTTCGTGCATGCCAGGCCTGCTGATAGGCCAGGGCGGGGATCGGCAGCGGCGGAGTGAACTGGCGCAATGAGGGGTGCTGGCGCATCGAGCCTACCGCACGCCGGGCCACGGTAAGGATCAGGTCGGTACCGGCGAGCACGTCGACGGCAGCGCTCCAGTGCGGCAGCGCCAGGGCGATGTGGCGGCGTTGGCCTTGTGCGGCCAAGGCGCGCTCGATCTCGTCGTGGGCATCCGGGTGCATGGCCATGAGCACATGCGCCCGCGTCAGCCAGTCATCCAGAGTGAGCCCACCCTTGGCCGGCAACACCTGGCGGTCGGCGACGCTGATGAAACTGTCTTCGAACAGGGTCTGGGCGGTGATGTCGGCTGGCAGGTCCGGGAAGATGCCCAGGGCCAGGTCGAGTTCGCCGTCAACCAACTGGGCGAGCATGGTTTCGCGGCTGGCCTGGCTGATGGCCAGGTCGACGCCGGGGGCGACCTGGCGCAGGTGGCGGACCAGTGGCGGCAGGATGATGCGCGAGGCGTAGTCGGACAGCGACAGGCGGAAGCGGCGCCGGGCTTGGGCAGGCTCGAATTGTGGAGCGGCCAGCAAGCCGTTGAGGCTGCCCAGGGCGTCCTGCAGGGGTTTGGCGAGGGACTGGGCGCGGGCGGTGAGGGCCATCTGGCCGTGTTGGCGAATCAACAACGGGTCGTCGAAGTGTGCCCGCAGTTGGGCCAGCGCGTGGCTGACCGCGGGTTGGCTGCGGTGCAGACGCAGGGCGGCGCGGGTCACGTGCTTTTCGCTGAGCAGGGCGTGCAGGGTCAGCAGCAGGTTGAGGTCGATCTTGCGCAGTTCATCCATGGGGCGAATGCTTCGGCTGGCTTTAATAGAAGATTATCAGCCTAACAGATGCAACGGCCTCTTCGCGGGCAACCCGCTCCCACAGGACTACCTCTGGCTTCAAGGTCTATGCAGTATCAGTGGGAGCGGCCTTGCCCGCGAAGGCGCCAGTGCAGGCAATACACAGCACGCGCAGGGTATACTCGCCCCCCGTTTCACTGTAATCCGAGTACTCCAATGGGTCTTTCCGCAACCGCCACACCCGAACCGCGCCGCCTCGGTGCGCCCTTGATCGCCCTGGTCCTACTGCTGGCCGGCGCCTGGTTCCTCAATCTCAACGCCGGCTTCAAGCAGGTGCTGCTGCTGATGGTCGGCGCTGCCTTGGGCCTGACGCTTTATCACGCCGCTTTCGGGTTCACCTCGGCCTGGCGTGTATTCATCAACGAACGCCGTGGCGCCGGCCTGCGCGCGCAGATGGTCATGCTGACCCTGGCCGTGCTGTTGTTCTTCCCGGCACTGTCGGCCGGTAGCCTGTTCGGCACCCCGGTCACCGGCCTGGTCGCGCCGGCTGGCGTGTCGGTAGTGTTCGGTGCCTTCATCTTCGGCATTGGCATGCAACTGGGCGGCGGCTGTGCCTCGGGCACGCTGTTCACCGTAGGGGGCGGTAATGCGCGGATGCTGGTGACCCTGCTGTTCTTCATCATCGGCTCGGTCACGGCCACGCACCATGCTGACTGGTGGTTTGCGTTGCCGTCGTTCCCTGCCACTTCAATCGTGCAGGCGTGGGGTGTTGGGCCGGCGCTGGCAGTGAGCGTGGCGCTATTCGCGTTGATCGCCTGGGCCACCGTGGTTCTGGAAAAGCGCCGCCACGGTGCCCTGGAAGCCCCGGTCACCAGCGAGCACCAAGGCCTGCGCCGTTTCCTGCGTGGCCCGTGGCCCCTGCTGTGGGGCGCCGTCGCTCTGGCTTTGCTGAACTACGCCACTCTGGCCCTGGCCGGCCGCCCTTGGGGTATCACTTCGGCGTTTGCGCTGTGGGGTGCCAAGACGCTGTCCAGCTTCGGTGTGGACGTCGGCAGCTGGGTGTTCTGGCAGGCTCCAGCCAATGCCAAGGCACTGGCTGCTCCACTGTGGCAGGACATCACCACGGTGATGGATATCGGCATCGTCCTCGGCGCCCTGTTGGCGGCAGGCCTGGCGGGCCGCTTCGCGCCCAGCCTGAAGATCCCACTGGCTTCGCTGATTGCCGCGGTGATAGGTGGCCTGCTGCTGGGCTATGGTTCGCGCCTGGCCTATGGCTGTAACATCGGCGCCTACTTCAGCGGTATCGCATCGGGTAGCGTGCACGGCTGGCTGTGGCTGGTCGCGGCTTACGCCGGCAACATGATCGGTGTGCGCCTGCGCCCGCTGTTCTTCGCTGGCGAACGCCGCCCGGTGGCGCTCAACGGCTGCTGAGCTGAAGTCACCCGATCAATTGACTGAAGAGGTTGGCATGGCGCAATACACCGCACACGTGGCCTGGGCTCGAGAAGGCCAGGACTTTCTCGGCAACCAATACAGCCGCCGGCACCTGTGGCGCTTCGACGGTGGTATTGAAGTGCCTGGGTCGTCATCGCCACATGTGGTGCCACTGCCGATGTCTGATGCCACCGCGGTAGACCCTGAAGAGGCTTTCATCGCTGCGCTGTCCAGCTGCCACATGCTGTGGTTCCTGTCGCTGGCAGCCAAGCAGCGCTTTTGCGTCGAGCACTATGCCGACGACGCAGAGGGGGTGATGGCGCGCAATGAGGCAGGGCGCATGGCCATGGCCGTGGTTACCCTGCGTCCACGGGTCGAATTCTCCGGCGAGCGCCAGCCTACGGCGCAGCAGCTTGAGCACCTTCACCACCTCGCCCACGAGGAATGCTTCATCGCCAATTCGGTGAAGACCGAGGTGCGTTGCGAGCCCGTTTACCTCATCTGAAATCTTAAACAAGTTAGATCAGATTTATGATCTAACTTGTTGATTTTATTTAGTTATCGCTTTGCTACCGCGTGCTGTACGCACTGTTCGTAGTACGTCTGCTTGATCGCCGCCGGCTGCAACCTGGACCGGCTGTTATAGGTCTGTTCGGTGATGCCGAAGGCGGTCATGCGCATCCATGGCTTGGGGAAGCGGCGTACCTGCAGCTTCTTGCGCGTTGCGTACAGGGTGACCCCGGAAAGTTTGGCTTGCTGGGCTTCGGCGGCAATTTGCGAACCCCAGCCACAGACGTTGCGATCGTTCTGGTTCAGCGCCTTGGCCTGGGCACCGAAGGCGACAGTGGCCAGCAGGCAGCCGGCCATCGTAGCTAGAATTGTTCGCATATTGCTGTCCTAAGCATCTGAAGATGAAAGGAGTTTGCCTTGGCTTCAGATGCCTGGGGGCCAGCATTTTCCCATCAGGTAGTGGCGATGCAGCTGCGATTTGCCAGTGCGGGGCGCAGGCTACCGAATGCCAAGCCGGCGACCCATACTACCGACACGCCGTAATTCAGCCTCTGGTACAGGCCGAACAGCTGGCCGCTTTGTGCGGCTTGGGCCATGAGCACGACGGTCACCACCGCAGCAACCAGGCACACCAGCGAAAACCAGCCCAAGCCCGGCGAACCGGCCAGGCGCCTGCCAAGCCACACCCAAAGCGCGCTGGCCAGTGTCAACGAGAGGAACATTAGCAGCCCCGACAGGTTATGCAGCTGCTGCGAAAGCGAAGGTTGGGCAGGCGTGCAGCCTTGGTCGCAGGGAAACCAGCCGGTACCCAGGCTGCCCACGCCATGCAGCAGTATCAATGCCGCACTCGTTATCGAGAGTTTTGAACCCTGCCAACGCCGCGCAAGGCCCCAGGCGAACAAGGCGAACAGCACCGCGAGCGGGAAGTTATTGAGCAGGGGCGACCAGTGCTGGGTGGGCGCACCGACCGCGCCAAGCTGGCTCATGGCCTGCTGCAGGTGGTCGTAGCCGGGGTAGGCGCGGGCGGTGAGCCAGACGCCCAACAACAGCCAGAATGGGATGAGCAGGCCGCAGGTGAGCAGGCAGCGGTCGAGACGTTTCATCAGCGGGTTTCCTTCCGTGGAATGGCCGGTTCAAGCGTTTACAGTACCGCGATCGTTGCGGCCTGTCCCGGCCTCTTCGCGGGTAAACCCGCTCCCACACGGTTTGCGCAATCGCTGTGGGAGCGGGTTTACCTGCGAACGGGCCAGGACAGACCATGAAAACGTTCAGCCAGTCGCCTTGTCCCGGCGCATCTGGGTTACCAGCGTGAAGCGATCATCCGGGTGCACGGTCTCGGAAACCGCCATCAGGTCGCCGTTTTCTTCGCGGTAATGGCGGATGATCTTCAGCCCCGGAGAGCCTGCCTCAGCCCCAAGCATGAGCGCCGGCAAGTGATCGAGGACGGGCTGAACCGCGTCTCGGAATGCTTCTTCGAGTTCATCAACCTGATCATGAAGTTCGCCCCGCTGGGCGCCTTCGGTTCGGTGGCCTACGCCGTGGGCAGCAATGGCTCGGCGGTGCTGATGTCGCTGGCCAACCTGGTGCTGATGTTCTATGTCGCGGTGGCGTTTTTCCTGTTCGTGGTGCTGGGCGCGGTGTGCCGGTTGTCCGGCTTCAGCTTCTTGCGTTTCCTCGCGTACATCAAGGACGAGATTTTCATCGTGCTCGGCACCGCTTCATCGGAAAGCGCCTTGCCACGCCTGCTGCAGAAGCTCGAGCGGTTCGGCTGCTCGAAGCAGAGCGTGGGGCTGGTGCTGCCGACCGGCTATGCCTTCAACCTCGATGGCACCTCCCTGTACATGTCGCTGAGCGTGCTGTTCATCGCCAATGCCTACGGCGTGCCGCTGGGCTGGGAGCAGCAGTTGGGCATCCTGGCGATCATGTTGGTGACCTCCAAGGGCGCGGCAGCAGTGTCGGGTGGTAGCTTCGTGGTGTTTGCGGCCACGGTTACCGCCATCGGGGTATTGCCGGTCGAAGGCCTGGCACTGTTGTTTGGCGTATACCGCTTCATGTCCATGGCCATGGCCGCGTGCAACACCATCGGCAACAGCGTGGCGACGGTGGTGGTCGCGAAGTGGGCGGGCGAGTTCACCGAGCAGAATGCTCGCGATGAATACGCACGCGTGCTGGGGCGTGCACCTGGCGCAGTGCTTTGATGAAATACCGCGTCGGGTGTATGTGATCGTACAACTGCTTGCGCTATCATGACGGCTGTCTTTCAAGGTGAAATACAGGGCATGACAGAGCAGCAGGTACAGGCAAGGACCCGGCGCAAACCGCGCAGTCTGGCCCAGGAACTGGTCACGGTGCTGACCGAGCGCATTCGCAGCGGCCAGCTCAAGCGCGGCGACAAGCTGCCGACCGAATCGCAGATCATGGCCGAGGAGGGCGTCAGCCGCACCGTGGTGCGTGAGGCGATCTCCCGGCTGCAGGCGGCCGGGCAGGTCGAGACGCGCCATGGCATTGGCACCTTCGTGCTGGATGCCCCGGCGACCGGAGGCTTTCGCATCGACCCGGCGACCGTGGTGACCTTGCGCGAGGTGCTGGCGGTGCTGGAGCTGCGCATCGCCTTGGAAATCGAGTCGGCGGGCCTGGCGGCGCAACGGCGCAGCGACGAAGAGCTGGCCGGCATGCGCGCGGCACTGGACGAGCTCAACGAGGGTGCTGCGCATGCCACTGACGCGGTGTCGGCGGACTTCCAGTTCCACCTGCGTATTGCCCAGGCCAGCGGCAACCACTACTTTGCCGATATCATCAACCATCTGGGCACCAGCATCATTCCGCGGACCCGGCTGAATTCGGCACGGTTGGCCCATGATGACCAGGCGCATTACATGAGCCGCCTGATGCATGAACATGAGGCGATCTACGAAGCCATTGCCCGGCGTGACAGCGAAGGCGCGAAGATGGCCATGCGCATGCACCTGAGCAACAGCCGCGAGCGCTTGCGCCAGGCCCATGAAGAGGCCGAAGCGCAGGGGGTATGAGGCTGAGGGTGTTTGCCGTGATTGATGCGGCGGGG
>NZ_BCAZ01000008.1:0-131623 GCF_001320205.1 Pseudomonas sp. NBRC 111123 | reverse complement strand
CGACCTCACAGGCGCTGCAAAGCTCCCCTTGAATGGTATGATCCCTCATTAAACGTTTCAGTATGTTTCATAAGGGACCGCAATGTCTGTTCAGGAATTACCGCCGCTCGCCGTTTCCAAGGGCGACGTCGGCAAGATGGAAGCTGCCATGGCACTGGGCAGCTTCGCCATCGGCACCGGCGAATTCGCCATCATGGGCCTGATGCCCGATATCGCCAGCAACCTGCAATTGAGCGAACCGCAAGTCGGCCATGCCATCAGCGCTTATGCGCTGGGTGTGGTGGTCGGTGCCCCCACCTTGGCCATCCTCGGTGCCAAGCTGATGCGCAAGCACATGCTGCTGTTGCTCATGGCACTGTATGCCATTGGCAACCTGGCCACCGCCTTTGCCCCGTCGTTCGCCAGCATGGTTGCCTTCCGCTTCATCAGCGGCCTGCCCCATGGCGCCTACTTCGGTATCGCCGCCGTGGTGGCGTCGAGCATGGTACCCAGCAACCAGCGCGCGGGCGCCGTGGCCAGGGTAATGATGGGCCTGACCCTGGCGATGCTGCTGGGCAACCCGGTCGCGACCTTCCTCGGCCAGTTCTTCGGCTGGCGCTCGGCTTTCGTGCTGGTCGGTGCCATCGCCCTGTGCACCATCGCGCTGGTCTGGCGTTACGTACCGCAGCGCCACGATGAGCCGCGCAGCGACCCGCGCAAGGAGCTGCAAGCCTTTACCCTGCCGCAGGTGTGGATGGCGCTGGGCATTGCCGCGATCGGCTTTGCCGGTATGTTCTGTGTGTTCAGCTACCTGGCCCCGACCATGCTGCAGGTGACCCAAGTGGCGCCGGAATGGATCCCCTTCGGCCTGGCTGCCTTCGGTGCGGGCGGCATCATCGGCAACATTGCCGGCGGCAAGCTGTTCGACCGCCTGCAGTTCCGCGCCGTGGGCATCGTCCTGGTGTGGTCGGCGGCCGTGCTGCTGTTCTTCAGCTTCGCCGCCCACGCACTGTGGTCAGTGCTGCTGGGGATCGGCCTGGTCGGCACCATGATCGCCCTGGCCGCGCCGCTCCAGATCCGCCTGATGGACATCGCCCATGAAGCGCCAAGCCTGGCGGCCGCTTCCAACCATGCCGCATTCAACCTGGCCAACGCCCTGGGCCCATGGTTTGGCGGCATGGCCATCAGCGCCGGCCTGGGCTGGACCAGCACCGGCTACATCGGCGCGGCCACCGCGTTGGCAGGCCTGGTGATCTACCTGGTGGCCAGGCGCATGAAAGGCGGTCACTGAGCCTGCTGCCTGCCCTGAGCGTTCAAGGCAGGCATAATCGGGCGCTGCCCGCGCAGCGCGCCCGGTTTCACACGCTCAAGCGCTGTTTCCCTCGTCATCTTCGATCACGTCGTCGGTCCACGGCTCACCGTCCAGCGGTGCGGAACGTGCAAGTTCCGCCTCGTCCAGGCCGACCCCCCCACCAATTTCGTCGGCCTCCACGCGGCGCAGGCTTTGGTCCGCCGGCCCGTCGCCGTCGCCTGGCTCATACGGGTCGCGGGCGCCGGTTTCGTCCAGCAAGGTATCGGGGCTCAGGTCATCGTAGGTCACGTTGTCTTCATGCAGGCTGTCGCTCAGGGCTTCGCCACCGGTCATGCCGCTTTCGGCAACGCGACGCGCAGGGAACTCCTGGGCAACCTCAGCGGCTGGCCGTTCATCTCCGATCCGGCCTTCACGGTCGTCTTGCCGGTCACTGAAATCCAGTTCATGGACGCTACCCATGCGGTCTTCGGTGTCGTCGATCTCAGTGGGCGTGTAGTGCTTGGGGTCATCAGGGCGGCTCATGGGTGCTCTCCAGCAGTCAGTTACAGACAGTCGACTCCACCAAGCTGCGGATGATTCAGAGTTTTTTTGAACTACCGAACGGGGGGCTGCCTCCCAATCTACAGACAGCGCATCCCTGTGGAGCCCGCCATGTCCAAGCCCCTAGCCGAATACCGGCGCAAGCGCGACTTCAACGCCACGCCCGAACCCGCTGGCCAGCGCAGCCGGGGCAAGCGCGCCCATGCCTTGCAGTTTTGCATCCAGAAACACGACGCCAGCCACCTGCACTACGATTTCCGCCTCGAACTGGACGGCACGCTGAAAAGCTGGGCCATTCCCAAAGGCCCCTCGCTCGACCCGAAAGTGCGGCGTCTGGCGGTTCATGTCGAAGACCACCCGTTGGACTATGCCGAGTTCGAGGGGAATATCCCCGAGGGCCATTACGGCGCCGGTGATGTGATCGTCTGGGACAGGGGTGTCTGGGAACCGGAAGGCGACGCTCACCAGGCGTATGCCAAAGGTAAACTGCGCTTTCGCCTGCAGGGCGAAAAGCTCAACGGTGTGTGGAACCTGTTCCGCACGCGCCTGGCCGGCAAGCAAGAGCAGTGGATGCTGGTCAAATCGCACGACGGCGAGGCGCGCAGCGAAGCCGAATACAGCATCGTCGAAGCCCAGCCGGGCAGCGTGCTCAGTGAGCGCACGTTGGCGCCAAAGCCTGCCACTGAGACCAAGCGCCCGCCTGCACGCCCCCGCGCCGTGAAAGCCACGATGCCTGACCACCTGTCACCGCAACTGGCCACGCTGGTCGACTCGCCCCCCAACGGCGACTGGCGGTATGAAGTGAAATTCGATGGCTACCGCATCCTCGCTCGGCTTGAAGGCGACGATATCCGGCTATTCACGCGCAACGGCCATGACTGGAGCGCCAGAATGCCCCGGCAAGTGGCCGCGCTGCGCGCTCTGGGTGTGGACGCTGCGTGGCTTGACGGCGAAATGGTCGTCAATGACGACAGCGGCAAGGCCGACTTCCAGGCCCTGCAGAACGCCTTCGACACCGACCACGACGAACAGATCATCTACTACCTTTTCGACCTGCCGTACCTGGGCGGCCAGGATTTGCGTCAACTGCCGTTGCAGGAGCGCCGGGCTGCCTTGCGCCAGCTGCTTGATCACAGTGAATCGCAGGTTCTGCGGTATTCCGAGGACTTCGATCAGCCGGTCGACTCGCTGCTGGACAGTGCCTGCCGCCTGGAACTTGAAGGGCTGATAGGCAAACGGGCCGACAGCCCCTATGTCGGCCGACGCAGCGCCGACTGGGTGAAACTCAAGTGCAAGCAACGCCAGGAGTTCGTGATCGTCGGCTTCACCGACCCCAAAGGCAGCCGCAACGGTTTTGGCGCCCTGCTGTTGGCCCTGCACGACAATGAGCGTGGCGAGTTGCGCTATGCCGGCAAGGTCGGCAGCGGTTTCAGCGCCGCCACGCTTGGCACTATCCATGCCCGACTCACCCCCCTTGAGATCGCCAAGCCCGCCTTGCCCAAACCGCCAACCGGCGCCGAGGCCCGGGGCGTGCACTGGCTCAAGCCGCAATTGCTGGCCGAGGTTGGCTACGCCCAGATGACCCGCGATGGCGTGGTGCGCCACGCGGTGTTCCATGGGCTGCGTGACGACAAGCCGGCCACCGCCATCGACCTGGAGCGCGCCATGCCCGGCAAGACCGTGCCCAAACGCAAGCAAACCGACCTGCCGGACAACCTCGGCGAGTTGCGCCTGACCCACCCCGAGCGGGTGATCGACGCCACCATTGGCGCAAGCAAGCGACAGGTCGCCGAGTACTACGCCGAGGTCAGCCAATGGCTGCTGCCGCAGCTCAAGGACCGCCCCGTAGCCCTGGTGCGCGCACCGGACGGCCTGGCTGGCGAGCTGTTCTTCCAGAAGAATGCCGAGCAGTTGCACATCCCCCATGTGCTCAGCTACGACAAAGCCGAAGCCGGCCAGGCCGCAATGGTCATCAACCGCCCCGAAACGTTGCTGGGCGCCGTGCAGATGAACATGCTGGAGATGCACACCTGGAACGCCACCGACAAAGACTTCGACAAACCCGACCGCTTTGTCCTCGACCTCGACCCGGACCCGGCGCTGCCCTGGAAAGCCATGCTCGAGGCCACACAACTGGCCCTCACCCTGCTTGACGAGCTCGGCTTGAAAGTGTTCCTCAAGACCAGCGGCGGCAAGGGCATGCACCTGGTCGTGCCCCTCACCCGCCGTGCCGGTTGGGATGAAATCAAGGACTTCAGCCACGCGATCGTCGACTACCTGGCCAGGCTGTTCCCCGACCGACTCAGTGCAGTCTCGGGGCCCAAGAACCGGGTCGGCAAGATCTTCATCGACTACCTGCGCAACGGCAAAGGCGCCACCACCGTATGCGCCTACTCCCTGCGCGCCCGTGATGGGTTGCCGGTATCGGTACCGATCTGGCGCGAGGAACTGCCCCAGCTCAAGGGCGCCAACCAGTGGCATATCGGCAACCTGCGCGAGCGCCTGGCCGAAGTCGACGACCCCTGGGCCGACATGGCCAAGACTCGCCAATCGGTCACCGCACGCATGCGCAAGCAAATGGGGATGGCATGAGCATCATTCAGGATTTCGACCTCAACAACCTCGACCGGCTGTTACGCACCTTTGGCGAGCGACCGCAGCCTCTTAACCTCGATACTCAGCTGCCACAGCTGATCCAGGCACTCAAGGCCGACCACCTGGACCTGCTGCCACTGCCCGGGCAAGGCGGCACCTTGCGCCGCTGGCAGACCCTGGCGAGAGTGGCCGGTTGCGACCTGGCGCTGGCCAAGCTTTACGAAGGCCATACCGACGCGCTGGCGATACTCGCCGAGTGTGGCGCAGCGCATCGGGTGGGTGAAGGCACCTGGGGTGTCTGGGCAGCCGAGCCCCCTGATGCGCGCGCGCGCATTGTCGCGCGCGATGGCCATCAGGTGCGGTTGGCCGGGCGCAAGGCCTGGTGCTCCGGTGCATTGCAGATCGACCGGGCATTGATTACCGCCTGGGCCGATGATGATCAGCCGCAACTGGTGGCCATCGAGCTGGCACAGCCGAGCCAGGGTTTGAGCATCGACCGCTGGCAGGCCGTAGGCATGGCGACCACGGCAAGTATCGAGGTGGAGTTCGACGACACCCCTGGCATCGCCATCGGCCGGCCTGGCCAATACCTCTCACGCCCCGGCTTCTGGCATGGCGGCGCAGGCATCGCCGCCTGTTGGTACGGCGCCGCTGAAGCCTTGGCTGACTACCTGCGGGCGCATTGCCGCACACCGCGCCCGGACGCCCATGCCGATGCCCACCTGGGCGCAGTGGACGCGGCCCTCTTCGGCGCCCGCGCAGCATTGCGCGAATGCGCGGCGTGGATCGACCGGCAGCCCGATGCCGATGCCAGCTTCGAGGTACGCCGTACCCGCGCCCAGGTTGAACAGGCGGTCGAGCAGGTGATCAGCCACGTAGGCCGCGCGCTGGGCGCGACACCCTTCTGTCGCAACAGCCACTTCGCCAGGCTCAGCGCCGACCTGCCGGTATTCCTTCGCCAGAGCCACGCTGAGCGCGACCTGGCTGCACTGGGCAAGCAACTGACACAAGTGCCCGCAGGAGCCTGGAAGCTATGACGACAAACCTGATTCAGAGCAGTGATGGCACCCCATGGGCCGAGTGGCAACAGGCCGCGCACCTGGCCCGCGCCACCTGGATAACCCCGCAGCAATTGTGCCCGCCCGGGCGCCGCCTGGTACTGATCGCACCGCACCCGGACGATGAGATCCTCATGGCCGGTGGGTTGCTGACGCATTTTCGCGGACGCGAAGACGACCTGCTGCTGATTTCCAGCACTGACGGCGAAGGCAGCCATCCAGGCTCCGAGCACTGGACCGAGCATCGCCTGCGCCGGCAACGCCCTCAGGAGAGCCGCCAGGCCTTGCAGCAGCTCGACCTGGACCTCAATCGCCTGGACTGGCGCAGGCTGAATCTGAAGGACGGCACCTTGCCCCGCGAGGAAGCCTTCCTGGTCAACCACCTGACCCAGGTGCTGCGGCCCGATGATGTGCTGATGGCCACCTGGCGTGGCGACGGCCACTGCGACCACGAAGCCGTTGGCAGGGCCGCAGCCCAGGCCGCGCTGGCACGCAAGGCGCAGCTGGTCGAAGTGCCGGTGTGGGCCTGGCACTGGGCGCAACCGGACGATCCTCGCCTGCCCTGGCCCCGTGCCCAGCGTATCGAACTCGATGAGGCCACCCTGGCACGCAAGCGCAAGGCCTTGGCTGCACATGTCAGCCAGTTGGAGCCGGACGGCCCGCGCCCGCCTGTTCTGCCAGCCAGGCTGCTGGATTGCCTGCTGCAACCTTTCGAACTGGTGTTTGTATAAACGGAGTCGCCATGAGCCTCGATGCGCAGTATTTCGCCAAACTGTACGCCAACAATGCAGACCCGTGGGCTTTTCGCACGCGCTGGTACGAAAAACGCAAACGCGAGCTGGTCATGGCCAGCCTGCCGCGCCAGTGCTACCAGCGAGTATTCGAGCCTGCCTGCGCCAATGGCGAGTTGAGTGTGCTGCTGGCCGAGCGCTGCGCAGACCTGCTCTGCCAGGACCTTGACCCTACCGCGGTGGACCTCGCCCGTGAGCGGCTGGCCGATGTGCCGAATGCGGTGGTGGAACGGGCCAGGTTGCCGGGCGACTGGCCGGGGGGGTGCTTCGACCTGATCGTGCTCAGCGAACTGGGCTATTACCTCGACCCCACCGATTGGCTGCAGGTCATCGAGCAGTCGCTGGCCAGCCTGACCCATGACGGTGGCCTGCTGGCCTGCCACTGGAAGCACCCAATAGCCGGCTGCCCGCAAAATGGCCGTGAGGTACACCAGTTGCTGGCAAGGCACTTGCCACTGTTCCCAGTCTGTCGGCACGAGGAAGCCGACTTCCTGCTGGAGTACTGGTCTTGTCAGCCCAGCGTGGTCGACCTGAATGAGACCTGCACATGATTGGCGTGGTGATTCCGGCGCACAACGAAGCCCGGCGGCTCGGGCACTGTCTGAAGGCCATGACTGCAGCGGCAACCGTGGCAAAACAGGCAGGCCATGCTGTGAGCGTGTTGGTGGTGCTCGATCGCTGTGTCGATGGCAGCGCCAAAGTGACCGCTGGGTATGATGTCGATGCGCTTGCGGTCGAGGCCGGAAGCGTCGGTATGGCGCGTCGTCTGGGAGCCGAATGGATGCTGCAGCGGGGCGCAAGCTGGCTGGCCTGCACCGACGCCGACAGCCAGGTACCTGCGCATTGGCTGTTGTCGCAGCTGGCCTGCACGGCCGAGGTAGTGTGCGGCACGGTGCATATCGCCCGCTGGCAACCCTGGCAACGGGCAGCGCTGCGCACGCTGTACCTCAGCCGTTATGAAGCGCGGGAGGGCCATCGGCATATACATGGGGCCAACTTGGGCGTGTGTGCCCGGGCCTATGAGCGGGTGGGCGGGTTCCAACCGCTGGCGGCACATGAAGATGTGCAGCTGGTGCGTGACCTGGAGGCCGATGGGGCACGGATCGTGTGGACGGCCAGGCATAGCGTGGCAACCAGTAGCCGCATCGACAGCCGGTGCCGGGAAGGATTCGGGGATTATCTGGCGAGTCTGTAGTGACCTGTTCCGGCCTCTTCGCGGGCAAGCCCCCTCCCACAGCTTTCGCGCGAACGCAATGCCACGGGTTTGCCCGCGATCAGGCCGGAACAGGATTCAGGAGGCCTTGCGAGGGCGCTTGGCCGGTTTCTTCTCAGGGGCGGGTTTGTTGGTTGCCTTGCCACCCAGGCTGCGTTTGAGCAGTTCGGTAAGGTCGATGATGTCGGCACCTTTCTCGGCGGCCCCAGCCTCGCCTTTTTCCACCACGCTGATCTTGCCTTTGCTGGCCTTCTCCTCTACCAGGTCCATGATGGTCTGGCGAAACGCATCGTGGTATTCATCCGGCGCCCACGGCCCGCTCATGTCTTCCACCAGACGCTTGGCCATGGCCAGCTCGCGCTTGTCGGGCTTGCTGTCAGTCACGCTCTTGTCCAGCTCCAGGCTGTCCAGCCCACGCACTTCCTCTGGCCAACGCAGGGTGATCATCACCAGCGCATCGTCCAGCGGGCGCAACAGCGCCAGGTGTTGGCGGGTATGCAGCACCACCGTGGCCAACGCCACCTTGCCGGTGCTGTCCAGGGTCTCGCGCAGCAGCGCATAGACCTTGCCACCACGCTTGTCTGGGCTCAGGTAGTACGGCGTGTCGAAATGCTGCAGGGGGATGTCCGTGGCTTCGACAAACGAAAAGATATCGATGGTCTGCGTGGCTTCGGGGCGGGCCTTGCGGATCTCTTCTTCGCTGATCACCACATAGCGGCCCTTCTCGTACTCCACGCCCTTGACGATGTTGTCCTTGTCGATGTCCTTGCCGGTGACCTTGTTGATCCGCTTGTAGCCCACCGGCTCCATGCTGCGTTTGTCGAGCCAGTCGAAGTCGACCCGCTCGGTGCGCACGGCAGTGTTGAGCGACACCGGGATATGCACCAGCCCGAAGCTGATTGCGCCTTTCCAGATAGCCCTGGCCATTGCTGGCACCTCCCAAGCCCGAAATGGGCACCTATGTGAAATGACTGCGTGGCGCGCTGAAGGTTTACTTGGCTGGCCCTGCGGCAACAGTCGGCGGGTCAGGCCTGCTCGGCGAACAACACCCGCTTGAACGCCTCGGCAGCCAGGTGCACCTGTACCGCCCAGTCACCCGCCGCATCGCTGCCGGCGTCATCGGAGATGTATTTCAGGCAGACGAACGGAATACCCTCATCGCGCGCGATCAATGCGAATACGTAGGCTTCCATGTCGACCACATCGTAGGGTGCATCGCCATGGTTGATCTCGAAGCTGTCACCGCTGCCGCAAGTTTCTGCCGGCAAGCCGGGGATGGCCTGGCCATTTTCGAGCACCACGGGAATGTTCGACAGCGGCGTCTCATAGCGGGCAAAGCCCAGTGGGGTCACATCCATGTCCCGCTGCACGAAGCGCGTGCAGCACACCACCTCGCCCTTGCCATGGCGCTGGCTGCCGGCCGAACCGAGGTTGACGATCAGCTTGGGGCGCCGCTGCTGGATGGCCTTGGTCAGGGCGATGGCGGCATTGACCTTGCCAATGCCGGTGAACACGGTATTCACGTGGGCGAACACATCGCCTGCTTCTGCTTCCAGGGCGAAGACGAACAGCATATCGGCAAGGGAAATGTCGGGGGATTGGTTGATCAGCAACATGGCGCAGGTGGTCCGAATGGCTTGCGAGGGGCGCTGCCATTTTCGGCATTCGTTACCTGATTGCAAGCCCCGCCGCCCTTGCCGGCGTTGCCGCACCATCGCAGCCTTGCGCGAGCACCAGGGCAGTCACTGAGTGCAGCGCTTGAGCGCTGGTGGCGCCATTGGCCAGTGCCTTTTCCAGCACCGCCAGTTGCTGGTCGGCACTGGTCCCCTGTTGCAGGATGTGCTGCGCATGCCGGTACGAGCGCTCAGCGTCTATCGTGTCGGTCGGCCAACGCGCTTGCAACTGGCTTAGCCAGCCCAGGGCCGTGACCGGCTGTTGGTCATGCAGGCCGATGAACTCGGCGAAGCGGCCATGGCGCATGGCGCGCCAGTAGTTTTCCTGGGTAACCCAGCGCAGTTCGCGATTGAGTGAGCCGGGCTCATAATGAGGCTGCACGTTGTGCTCCACCAGATGGCGGAACAGGCCGGCCAGGCACAGCGCATCCTCAAGCACGGGGCAGGCATCACAGATGCGCAACTCCACAGTGGGGAAGCGCCGCGACGGCCTGATCGCCCACCAGAAGTCACCCTCTGTTGCCAATGAACCCGTACGTTGCAGCAACGCCCGGTAGCGTTCATAGGTTTGCCAGTCGGGTAAAGGCTCCGGCAGCCCCATGTGTGGCCACTCGCCGCAGATTACTCGCCGATAGCTCATGTAGCCGGTCACCTGCCCGGCCCACAAGGGCGATGAGGTACTCAGTACCAGCAGCAACGGTAACCAGTACAGCAGACGGTTGATCAACTGCATGCGGTCGCAGCCCGGCGGCACACCTACATGAATGTGCAGGCCATTGAGCAGGCTGCGCCGGGCTACGTGCTGGTAATCGTCGAAAACCTGGCGATAGTGCGGCGACGGCCGGGCCTTCTGGCGCAGCCAGGGCGCATTGGGGTGGCTGGCGGCGCTGTACAGGCCCACGCCCTCTTCGGCCAGGCTCGCGCTGAGGCGCTGGCGGTAGTCGAGAAAGAACTGGCGGGCCTGGTACAGGTTGGTGAAAACCGGCGAGGCGATTTCGATCTGGCTGCAGAACATCTCTTCGGCAAGGTACTCGCCCACCACGTCGCGGCATCGCTGGACGACGGTCGGCGACGGGGTGGTCAGCACCCGGCCACTGGCCAGACCCGTCAGCAGATACTCCTCTTCGATGCCGAACGTGCAGGGCCGGTACATACGGGCTCAGGCGCAGCGGTTGACGGTGAGCGACACCGCAGCGATGCGCTCGACCCGCTCATAGCCTGGCTCCAGCAATTGCTCGCCGAATACATCCGGGTCGACCTCGCGGTACACCCAGGCCCATTGCGGCCCGGCCAAGCGCAGGCGAATGGCCTCGAGCAAGGCATCGCGGCCTTCGACGATGGCCACCCCGGTGTACAGCAGCAATGACCCTCCGGGGCTCAGACGCTCGCGGGCCTGTTCGACAATGCGCAGCGACAGTTCGGCGCCCAGTGCGCCCCCACCGTGGCGATAGGTGCGCTGGCCGGCATCGAGCATGTACGGCGGATTGGCGACGATCAGGTCGAATGCACCGCTGATGCCGTCGAGCAGGTCGCTCGGTTCGACGGACACATTGCCGACGCCGGCCAGCGCTGCGTTGATGGCCGTGTAGCGCAGGGCCAGGGGGTTGATGTCAACGGCGCTGACCTGCGCATGGTGCACTGCGCGGGCGATCACCAGGGCCCCGACGCCGCTGCCACAGCCAATATCGACCGCATGCTGGACCCGGGTCGGGCTGTGCTGCAGGTGATCGTGAATGACCTGGGCGAAACGGTAGCTGTCGGGGCCGAAGAACACCGCATCGCTGGCCTCGGTGGGATAGGCCGAATGCACCAGCAACAGGTCGTCCAGGCTCGACCAGCGCACGTTGCTGCGCAGCCTGTCACCCTCCTCTCTCAGCACCTGTGCGGCGCGCAGTTGCTCCAGTTCGTCCAGGGAGATCAGCGAAGGCAAGAATGGCCTGCTCCAGCCGAACACATCGCGCAGGTTGCTGGCCTGCTCGGCACTAGGCCGGGCGTTGTTGCGTGCCTGGGTGGCCGGCGTGACGCACGTGAAGCGGTAGCCATCGGCGCGCAGGCGCTGGCCAAGCTGCAGCAAGGCCTCGTCGGCCTGTACCTGTCGTGGGTTGAGCATCATCAGTGCGGCCCTTCCTGTGCCAGGCCGGTGACACGCAGGTAGGCGCGCGTGGCGCACAGGCCTTGAGGCTGGGCATGACCATTACCGGCCATGTGGGCGATCAGGCTATCGATACTCTCATCCAGCCCCTCGCTACCGGGTGGTGGCGCCTGCAGGGCCGGCAACCAGCTACCGGGCAGTACGCGCTGCACCGGCGCCTGCCAATCGGCGGCAATCCAGTCATGCCATAGCTGCTTTTCATAGGCACTGAACACGCCGAACATGGGCGAGCTTGGCCCTTCGATCAGCGACCACCAGCGGCTGTCGGCCGGGTTCTGACCGCGCCTGATCCAGCCTTGGGCCTGCAATGCTTGCAGAAACGCCGGCAACGTACCCGCCTCAGCCAGCCACTGGTTGACCGTGCGCTGCTGCAGGCGGCAACGGTCGGCGTGCATGAACTGGCCAAACGCGCGTTTGCGCTCAAGGGCTGACAGCAGCTCGGCCTGAAGGTCGAAGCGGCTGATCAAGTCAGGCGCAGCGATGCCCAGGTCATTGAGCCGGTAGCCGTGGCGTACCCGGCGGTAGAACACCTCGGGCTCTTGCGGCGGGCACAGCTGCTGCACGGCGCGGATGGATTTACGCGCGTGGCCGCTGGCGGCATTGTCGATGGTCACATGCAGCTGAAAGTAATGCCCGTCAATGCCAAGCTCTGCCAGCTCATGGGTAGTAATCAGCAAGTGCAGTGGCGGTTGTTCATAGCCCAGGTTGTAACCAATCACCTCGGGCAGGAAGCTGTCGCCGTATTGACCCAAGGCAAGCTGCAAGGTGCCCTGCAGGTAGCGGTCGTCGTCCAGTACGAGCGGTTCCAGGCAGCCCAGCCGGCTTAGCAGGCGCTGGTAGATCAGCACGTGGTTGCAGCGCGGGTCGCCATCACCCAGCTCTTCAAGGTAGGTGCGGATCAGCCCGTGGTACCGTGGGTCGTGCCAGTGGCGCAGGGTGGCGTGCAGCCAAGCGCCGTCCACGGCCTTGGTCGGTGCCACTTGCTGCAGGAACCAAAGGGCCTGCGAGCGGTTGGCAAAGTAGCGCCGAGGCGCACCCTGGCGGCGCTGTTCCAAATAATGAGCATACGCATGAGCAACTTGCTCGGCATGCCGTGCACTCCAGGCATCGAGTTGCCCAGGCGCCTCCGGCAGGTCATCGTCGATGACACTCACCTCGGCCAACCGGGCTGCCAACCACTGACGCATACCCGCATCGTCACCCGCCAGCAGTGCCTGATAGCACCTGGCTAGCGTGCTATCGCCAGTCGGGGCCGGTACTACGGTGTCACAGGCCATCGCCGTCATGCCTTGCTCCTCGTCCACTTACTGGCGCTGGTTGTCCTGCGGCATGGGTTCCGGGTCTGGCGCAGGTTGTGGCGCTGGTTTTTCATCGTGTTGCTGCATTTGCACCGAGGGCTTGCTTGGGTCGCTGTCCTTGCCCGGGTGGTTGTTGTCTCTGTCGAAGCAGCCGCCGACCAAGGCCAGGCTACCCATCAAGGCAATCAGCGGTGTCAGGCGCATCGAAAACCTCCTGTTGTGGTTGGCTGCAGTGCCAGGTCGCCCCGGCACTGCATGTGCCTTACTTACGAACGGCCGCCCTTGCGGCCCGACTCGGTGCTGTTGCGGCCGCTTCCGGGTTGCTGCCCGCCTTTGCGGCCAGCCTCGGAGGCCTTCTCGCGATCATTGGCGAAGTTGCCTGGGTTCTTGCTGCCACCCTGGCTGCCGGTGCGGCTGTTCTCTTTGTTGGCCATGGTCTCTAACCTCTTGTGGCTTTCTAGGTGTGCACGGCGCTGCGCCGTACATAAGGTCGGAGTTCGGGGATTTCGGGGGATTCGTTTTATTGCGACACGTTCGGACCGGTGGCGTTAAATATGCGGCGGCGGTTTATTTGGTGCGACAGCCGATTCGGCCTCGCGCTGGCGCCTGCCCAGCCAGGTGCCGGTCAATGCCCAGCCCAAGGCCAGCCCGGCGCCAATGAGCATCGCCAGCTGGGCATGATCTGCCAGCAGGTCCAGCCCGCGCTTGAGCCAGCCGCTTAGAGCATCGCCACCTCGGTACACCACGGTGTCGACGAAGTTCTTCGCTTTGTACTTGTCCTCGGCAGGCAGCACGGTGAAGAGCATCTCTCGCCCCGGGCGTACCAGGGCATATTCCCCGGCACGGCGTACCACCATCACTACCACGAACGCGGCAAACACAGGCGCCAGGGCCAGCCACACGAACCCGGCAGCCAATACCAGCGGTATGGCCACCAGCAGCACGCTGACACCCATGCGCCTGGCCAGCCGACCGGTGAGAAACACCTGGGTGAGGATCGCCAGCGCCTGCACCACAGTATCCATGAGGCCGAACACCTGGGTCTGGCGCGTACGATCGGTGAAGGTTTCGCTGACGATGCGTGCCTGCTCGAAATACAGGAAGGTACTGACGCTGGCGAGCAGCACGACGAACAAGGCAATTGCCAGCAGGTACGGTGAGCGCAGCACGGCCGTTGCGCCGGCGAAGGGATTGCCGCCCAAGGGCCTGGATGCTGGGACTTCGGTGGCGGCAGGTAGCGGGTTGCGCTCGCGCCACCGCTGCACAAACCCGCAAGCAACCATGCTACCGAGCAGAAACAGCCCGGCCAGCAGCAGCAACCCGGCATGCCCCAGTGGCGCCACCAGCAACGTACCCAGGATCGGCCCGCTCAGCCCGCCCAGGCTGGCCCCGGCGGCCAGCAGCCCGAACAGGCGCTTGCCCTGTTCGGTGGAGAACAGGTCGGCAAGCACGCTCCAGGCCAGGGAAATAGTCAGCAGGTTGAATACCGAAAGCCAGATGTAGAAGGCCCGGGCACTCCACATGTTCTCAGGATCAACAGCAAACAACGCCGCGAACAGCAACAGGTTGCTGGCGAAGAAGCCATAGCTCCAGGGCAGAATGTGCCGGCGAGGCACCTTGGAGGCTAGCCAGCCGAACAGTGGCAGGCAGGCCAGGGTAGCGATGAATGTGCCGGTGAATAGCCATTGCAGGTTTTCCACGCCGCCTGCCACGCCCATGGTTTCGCGCACCGGGCGCAGCATGAAGTAGCCAGTGAACAGCAGATAGAACAGCAGCAAACCGGCGAGCACCGCAGGGCCCTCGCCGGGCTGGATGTTCAGCCCCTGATCGAGCCGTCTGCGCCAGTTGCTCATCGCCTCAGGCGAACTGCTTGATCAGCGCTTGTTGCTGCGCCTGGCTGAGCAGCGGTTCATGCCCGGCCTTGAGCTGGTCGAGCTGGCGTTCCGGGCGCCCGGTCGCGGGGATGACCGTAGTCACCGCCGGGTGGCTGATGGCGAACTTGAGAAACAGCTGCGCCCAGCTGCCTATACCGGCCTCGGCGGCCCACGCCGGCAAGGCCTGGTCTTTTACCCTGGCAAACAGCCGGCCGTCGTCGAAGGCACGGTTGATCAGCACCGCGACGCCCTTGTCCTGGCACAAGGGCAGCAGTTCGTGCGCTGCTTGTGGGGCATTCACCGAATAGTTGATCTGGATGAAGTCCAGCGGCTCGCTGCGCACGATGCGCGCCACATCCTGGTGGCCGCTGTTCAGGTAATGGGTGATACCGACGTAACGGGCCTTGCCCTGCTGCTTGAGCTCACGGGCATAGGGCAATTGCGTCTGCCAGTCGCGCAAGTTGTGGATCTGCAGCAGGTCGACCTTGTCGGTACGCAGGCTTTTGAGTGTGCCGGCCCACTGCGCTTGGGCATCGGCCCGGCTATCGGCGGCGATCTTGGTGGCGATGAAGCATTGCCGGTGCCACCCGCCCTCCTCCAGCAACTGCCCGAGGATGCTGTCGGCACCGCCATAATTGGGCGAGGTGTCGATGACTTTGCCGCCACCGTCGAAGAACGCCTTGAGCACCCTCTTGAGCTGCTGGTATTCGGCGGAACCGGCCTCCACCTCGAAACTGCCGGATGTGCCCGCGCCGATCACCGGCAAGGCCTCGCCCGTGGACGGCACCTTGCGCGTCAGCAACCCGGCGGAGCCAGCGGCATGCAGCCAGGGGCTGACGGCCACAAGGCCTAAAGCCGCACCAGCGCGTAGGACTTCGCGACGCTTGTACATGGCAAAGCTCCCGTCATCAGTCGGAAACTTTCAAGGCTAGCCGCTCTACCCTGCACTGACCGGTGTTTCTGTATCTGGATGTTAAGTGATCAGCCCTGCAGCAGCGCGCTCAGGTCTACACCCACCTCGGCCATCGGTGGGCACCAGTAGTAGCCGCCGGTCAGCGGCCGGCTGAAGCGGTAGAGACCGTCGATGATGCCGTCTTCCAGGCCGCTCATGCGCCGCAGCTGCACCTCGAAGGCATCGAAGCTGTGGCCCAGGGCGACGAAGGCCAGGCCGGCGCCACGGCTATCGGCCCAGGCGACCGAACGGCGCACCATGAAGGCTTCCGGCTCGAAGCTTTCCTGGGCGGTGCGCTTGACGTGGGCCGACTCTGGGGCGTCGTCTAGCTCTTCGTTATCGCTCAGGCGGCGGCCGATGATGTTGTCCTGATCGGCCTGGGGCAGTGATTTGAAATACGCCAGGTCGTGCTTCCACAGCTGGAAAGCGGCGAAGCTGGAACCTGCCAGGCCTGGTTGTTCGCCGGCAAGAATGGCAGATTGCACAGCGTCCAGGTCCACCGGGTTCTCGGTACCATCTTCGTAACCGGTCAAATCGTGACCACCACGGTGCAGGAAGCCATCGACACTGTCAGCCAGGCGCAGTGCCGGGGCCAATGCCTGTTCCAGTGCCTGGGCCTGAAGCAACAGGTCGCCACGCTCGCTGCCGCGCAGCCACAGCCAAAGGGCGTGTTGGGTGCTAGGGTTTTCCACGGCAGCATCCAGCTGCGGGAAGGCACGCAGGCCAGGAATGTCGCGGCCAAAGGCTTTCACCAGCGGCGCGCCGATACCGAGGATCAGGTTCTGGCCATCGACCTGCGGCAGCAGTGCATCCAGTACGGCTGGCAGCGCCTCGGGCGACTGCAGGGCGAAGAACAGATGACGGGCATGGGCCGGCACTGGGGTGGCAAGCAGACCTTGCTGGAACGGCATGACAGGCGAATCCTCGGCAAAAGCGGGAATGCTACTGCGACCGGGCGCCTGTCGCAATGCGGCATGGCAGCGCTGTACGCCAAGGTTTAGCGGGAATCCGGTAACAAACAGTTACCAAGTGCTGGCGCATTGCAATTAGCCAGTCCGTAGGGCCGGCCTAGACTGCTTGCATCCTTTGCCCGAGTGCCTGCCCATGACCGCCTCACCCTTGCTGACTGCGTTTCTCCCCCTGGCTTTGGGCTTCATCATGCTCGGTCTCGGGTTGTCCCTGACGCTGGCCGACTTCGCCCGCGTGGTGAAATACCCAAAACCGGTGGTGATCGGCCTGTGTTGCCAGATCCTGCTGTTGCCACTGATCTGCTTCCTGATCGCCAATGGGTTTGGCCTGGAATCGGCGCTGGCCGTCGGCCTGATGTTGCTGGCAGCCTCCCCCGGCGGCACCACCGCCAACCTGTTCAGCCACCTGGCCCACGGTGATGTGGCGCTGAACATCACCCTGACAGCGGTCAACTCGTTGATCGCGATCCTGACCATGCCGCTGCTGGTGAACCTGTCCCTGGCCTGGTTCATGGCGTCGGACCAAGCCATCCCGCTGCAATTTGCCAAAGTCATGCAGGTGTTCGCCATCGTCTTGCTGCCAGTGGCCCTGGGCATGCTGATCCGCCGCTGGGCACCACGCTTTGCCACCGGCATGGAAAAACCGATGAAGCTGGTGGCGGCACTGTTCCTGGCATTCACCATTGTCCTGGCCCTGGCCAAGGACTGGCAGACCGTCGTCGAATATGCCCCGGTGGTGGGCCTGGCAGCCTTGCTGTTCAACCTGATCAGCCTGGTGCTCGGCTACTGGGTACCACGCCTGCTGAGCATCCCCAAGCGGCAGGCCATCGCCATCGGTATGGAAATCGGCATCCACAACGGCACCCTGGCCATCGCCCTGGCGCTGAGCCCATCGCTGCTGAACAACGCCACCATGGCCGTGCCAGCCGCGCTATACAGCCTGATCATGTTCTTCACCGCAGCCGGTTTTGGCTGGTGGGTCAGCCGCGGTCGCGTGGCAACCGCGCCTGCAACTGGCGCTTGAGTACCTTCAGCGGCGGAGCGTAGAAGAAGCCGAACGAGACGCTGCCCGTGCGCCCTTTCACGGCGTGATGCAACTGATGGGCGCGGTGCAGGCGCTTGAGGTAACGGTTGACCGGCCGCGGCCTGCGCGGCCAGTGCCGGTGAAAGAAGCCGTCGTGGGCCAGCACGTAAAGCACCCCATACCCGGCCACGCCAGCCCCCACCCACTGCAATGGCGCATGCCCGGCCTTGCCCAGGGCGACCAGCGCCGTGGCAATCAGGCCCAGCGCCACCAGGTACAGGTCGTTGGTTTCCAGCATGCCCAGCTGCGGCTCATGGTGTGATCGGTGCAGCCACCAGCCCCAGCCATGCATGATGTACTTGTGAGCCAGCGTGCCGAAACCTTCCATGGCCACCAGGGTGCCGAGCAGCACTGCGAGATTGAACAGCATGTAACGGTCCGGGGTATGGCGAAGAATGGCGCAAGGGTACCCATTACCCACGTTTATTTCCATGCAGCGTCACAGGGTGTAGGGCATTTCCGGATGAATCCCTTGTCATGTTTTTGCCCTTGACCCGGTGTAGCTGGCGGCGTAAGGTCCGCCCCGCAATTTCGCATCCCTTAACAGGAGCCCTGCCTTGGACAGTAGCCCCAGTCGCTTGCGACAGGCCCACACGGCGAGCTAGTCCGGCAGTTGCCTGCCACTGTCTCGCCATTAGCCAGACGGTGGATTTCCCCAGCCTTTGAAGGCTGTCCCCCGCTTTCCCTTTCGTGGTCCTGCGCATTTTCTGGTTATTCAACCGTGCGGGCGTGTGCCCGTGAAAGAGGTTTGCTATGGATTGGAAAGTCTTTCTGCTGCGCGTCGGCATTGCCCTGCTGCTGGGCGCCCTGATCGGTGCCGAGCGCCAACTGCGCCAGCGCCTTACCGGGCTGCGCACCAACGCGCTGGTCAGCACCGGTGCCTGCCTGTTCGTGCTGATGACCCAGGCAGTACCGGGCATGGCCCCTACCGACGCCTCCCGGGTTGCCGCTTACGTGGTGTCGGGTATCGGTTTTCTCGGTGGCGGGGTCATCATGCGCGACGGTTTCAACGTGCGCGGCCTGAACACCGCCGCGACCCTCTGGTGCACCGCTGCCGTCGGCGTGCTGTGCAGCCTCGGGCTGTTGCTGGAAGCGGCCCTGGGCAGCTTGATGGTGCTGTGTGCCAACATCCTGCTGCGCGACATTGCCCAGCGTCTCGATCGCCAGGAAGTCCTGCCGGCCAACGAGGTCGAACAGCACTACGAAGTGCGCATCATCTGCCGTGCCGAGGATGAAATCCAGGTACGCAGCCTGATGCTTCACAGCCTGGGCGACCCGCAACTGCGCCTGCAATCGCTGCACAGCGAGGACCTGGCCAACCCGGCACGCCTGGAAGTGCGCGCCGAACTGCTCGGTAACCCGCAGGCCCCTGCGCAACTGGAACGCCTGGTCAGCCGGGTGAGCCTGGAAAAAGGCGTAAGCTCGGTGCGCTGGCAGTTGCAGCCACAGGTACTGGCAGCGGACTAACGCTCATCGCGCAGGTGGCGCTCCTTCTGTTCCTGGCGCTCCTTGGCTTCGATGCACAGCGTTGCCGTGGGGCGCAGCAGCAGGCGGCGCAGGCCGATCGGCTCGCCGGTTTCCTCGCACCAGCCATATTCGCCACGGGCCAGGCGCTCCAGCGCCTGGTCGATCTTGTCGAGCAGCTTCTTCTCCCGCTCCAGTGAGCGCAGCCGCCACTGCCGTTCCTCTTCGGCGCTGCCGATGTCGGCCGGGTCGCTGTGCACTTCCTGCTCGCGCAAGCTTTGGAAGTCCACATCGATACGGGCTTGCAGGTCGAAGCGCTGGCCAAGCAACAGGGTGCGGAAAAATTGCTGTTGAACCTCGTTCATGTAGGCTGCAGGCGCCTGACGCAGCAGTTCCTCTTCAGTCATCAAGGCAGTCTCGCGTGGCTTGGAAACAATAAATGTTACGTTATAACACGCTCATTGCAACCCCCACTCATCTCGCCGCAGACTATTGCCAGCCCATGGAGGACATTCAATGCGCATACGCCCCGCCCAGCCCGATGACATCGCCGAGCTGATTGCCGTCGAGCGATCCGCCGCACACGCGTTCGTGCGGCTGCCCGATCTGGCCTGGCTGGCACGTGCCGAGGGGCTGGACGAAAAGGCGCACAAGGCCTTCATAGACTGCCAAGGCAGCTGCTTGGCCGAGGATGACCAGGGGCAGGTCCTGGGCTTTGTGTGCCTGCGCCTGGAAGGCCAGGCATTGCACATTCACGAGCTTTCGGTTCGCTTGGCTTCACAAGGGCAAGGCATCGGCAGGCAATTGCTGGACCGGGCGTGTGCCCAAGCGCGGCATCAGGGGGCGCAGGAGGTAACCTTGACCACCTTTGCGCAAGTGCCCTGGAATGGCCCCTTCTATGCGCGATACGGCTTCGAAGTGCTCGATCAACCGCAACTCGGGGCAAGGTTGCAGGGCATTCTGGCCACAGAGCGCGCGCATGGTTTAACAGGGCGCTGCGCAATGCGCCTGCCGTTGGCCTGACCGCTCACTCGGTACGTTCCGCCATGGCCGCTGCCACCGTGTAACCGTCGCGCCCTTGCCGCTTGGCCTGGTACAACGCAGCGTCGGCCGCCGCCATCAGGCTTTCCGGTGTGATGGCATCACGCGACGGATGGCCTACGGCAATCCCGGCGCTGGTCGACACCCGCCCCAACGGGCTCGCGGCATGCACGATTGCCTGCCGACGCAGTGCCTGCATGATGTCCTCGACGACCAGCTCGGCGCCAGGCTTATCGGTGTCAGGCAGCAACAAGGTGAACTCTTCGCCGCCGTAGCGTACCGCCAGGTCTGCCGGGCGCTTAAGTGCCGTTTTCAACAACTCGGTAAAGCGCCGCAGGCACTGATCCCCGGCGGGATGACCATAGCGATCGTTGTACAGCTTGAAGTAATCCAGGTCGAGCATCACCAGCGCGATCGGGTAGCCCTGGCGCCGGGCCCGCTTGAACTCGGCCTCGAACACCGCATCCAGGCGCCGGCGATTGCCGAGCCCGGTCAGGCTGTCAGTCAGTGCCAGCGACTTGAGGGTCTGGTGCGCCTGGTGCAGCGCCCGCTCGATGGCGATGCGCTCGCGCAACTGGCGCAGCACCACCCACCCGAACGCGGCCAGGCCGACCAGTAGCAGCAACAGTACCGCGACCGATTTGATCACATCGTGCCGCCAGGGCGCGATGATCGATTCCCGTGACAAGCCCGCCTCCACCACCAGGGGGTAGCTCGACAATGCCCGGTAGGCATACAGGCGCGGGGTGCCGTCAATCACCGCCACCGCTTCGGCCAGGCCTTCGTTGGTATAAGGCAGGTGATTGCGGAACACTTCGCTGTTGGTCAGGCTGCGCCCCACCACCTTCGCCACGAACGGCCGTCGGACCAGAATGGTGCCATCGCGCTTGGCCAGTACCAACGCGCCACGTTCATCGATCTTGAAATTGCCGTAGTAGCGCACGAACCAGTCAACCTTGATGGTACCGAGCAACACCCCGGCGAAGCTGCCATCGCGGTTGTCGAGCCGGCGCGAGATGGGGATGACCAGGTCACCGGTGGTGCGGCTGCGCACAACCGAGCCGATGTGCACGCTGCGATCGGTATGGTTACGATGAAAGATGAAGTAGTCGCGGTCAGCATTGTTCGCATTGGGCGGGATCGCGTCGCGATCGGTCACGAGCCAACTGCCGTCCGGCCCGTAGACGAACAAACCGTGCAGCTGCGGCATGATCGCCATCTGCTGGGCCAGCAGTGCATGCAAGCGGCGGCGGTCCAGGTGGTCGAAGCCGTCACCCTCCAGGCGCTCGGCCAGTGCTGCGGTAATTGCATCCACCTGGCGTATGGCATCTTCGGCATGCTGGCTGGTAGCCCTGGCCAGGTTGGTGACCATGTTTTCAGCAGCGCTGAAAGCGAGCCGGTAGTCACGCCAGGTACGCCAGCCTTCGACCAGCACGAACACCAGCATCACCACGGCCATGAACGACAGCACCAAGCGGAACAGCGCCACGGCACGCCCCTCGCCGCTCACTGTGAACAGCGCGTCCTCGTCCTGCTTTCTGGCCGCACCCATGGAAGTCCTTGCCCTCAAGCGTATGCCACCTATGACTATAGTTCAGCGCCGAGGTGCCTCACGGTGGTCGCCCGGCGACAAGAAAAACGAAACCTTTGCCGCCGGGCACGGCTCAACCGTACGCGACACTGAGGTCGCGCCAACGGTTACAAGGAGTCAGGCATGAGCAATCTGTTCATCAAACGCGCCGGGTTGTCGCTGGTACTGGGCATGGCATCGCTGCAGGCCCTGGCCGCCACTTCCGATGATTTTGTCGAGGCCGCCACAGAGGCCGGGATCGCCGAGACGGTCACCGGCAACCTGGCCATGGAAAAAAGCCAGAATGCCGAGATCAAGACCTTCGCCCAGCAGATGGTCACCGACCACACCAAGGCCAACCAGAAACTCGGCGACATCGCCCGCAAACTGGATATAAGCGTGCCGGACGAGGCCGCACTGACCGATAAAGTGAAGAAGATGATCCTCGAATGGCGCGACGAGTCGTTCGACAAGTCGTACGTCAACAACCAGGTCGACGCCCACGAGAAAGCCGTGGAGCTGTTCAAGAAGGAAGCGGCTTCCTCAGACAAGCCTGAGCTGAAAGCCTTTGCCAGCGAAACCCTGCCGACCCTGGAACATCACCTGGAGCAGGCCAAGGCACTCCAGGCCACCCACGGCAAGTGACCGACCCACGACACGAGGCCACACATGACTAACGATGCATTGCGAAGCGAAATCCTCACCCGACTGCTACACGCCCACCCACAAGGGCTGGGCAAGGAGTTGCTGGACAACTACCGCGGCGAAAAGGCCGTGGCCGGCATGCTCAAGACGCTGCAGGAACACGGCCTGATCCAGGACGGCGCAGTGGCGGTTGACGCTGATCACCAGATCAGCATGAGCTATCCGGTCAAGCTGTCATCGGCCGGAGTCGAGGCAGCCAAGCAACTGGAGAGTTGAGGTGCAGCGCCCCATCGCCGGCCTAGCGGCGATGGGGTAGCCCGCATCAGTGCTTGCTCTTGGCCTTCTCATCGTCCCTTGGCGGCTTCGCCGGCCCTTGCGGATCGACTTGCGGATCGTCCAGGTCCGGTGAGTCAGGGTCGAAACCGAGGTCATCCTTCCGGTTGGCCTGCTCTGAAGAATGTGGCCCCTGTCGATGTTGCTCTGGCTTGTTCATGTTGCGCTCTCCCGGGAGTGTCTATGGAAGAACGCAGATACCTCGGGAAGTTTGATTCAATTGCTTGCAGCGAGCTGTACGCGACAGGCCTGCAGTGCGTCGTCGCGTTTCAACAGTTCGTCCTGCAGGTGCTGCAACTGCCTGCCCTGCTCGGCACACAGGCCTCGTTTGTCTTCCAGGATTTGCGTTTGCGCCTGCAGCTGCCGACGCATCTCATCGCTGGCGCCCTGGGCTTGCGCGAGAATCGTGCGCAAACCCTGGATCTGCGCTTCGCGCTGCTCGACCAGTTCGTTCAATGCCTTGCATTCGCCGCTGACCTGACGGTGCTCGCCGAGCATTCGCTCATTGTCGCGGTGCAGGCGTGTCAGCTCGTCCTGCTTGACGATCAGGCCCTGTTGCAGCTGGCGCAGCTCCACTTGCAACTGTTGGGTCTGCGCTTCGTGGCGGCGCTGGTCCTGCTCGCGCTGTTCGCGGCTGGCGCTGCGGTAATGCTCCAGTGCTTCACGGGCATGGCGATGCTTGTCTTCCAGCGAGCGCACCTGTTCATCCTTGTCGGTCAGACGCACCTGCAATTCACCCAGTGACTGGTTCAAGCTGGCGCTGCGCAACTGCTCGGCCTGAAGCGAGTTCAGGGCGGTCGCCAGGCGCTCCGATTCGGCAGCCAACGCAGCAGCCTGGATCTGCTGTTGCTGGTGAGCGGCTGCCAGTGCCTGCTGTGCCAGTTGCAACTGCGCCTCCAGCTGCTCGCGCTGTTCGTGGAACACGGCTTCGGCCTGCTCGACCCGTGCGTCCCCCTCCTCCTGTACCTGTGCGGCCAATTGCGATACCAGCCTGGTCAGCGAATCGCTGAGCGCAGCCTGGCCTTGCAGGGCGGCTGGCTTATGCCCTTCCAGTTCTTTCAGGTAGCGATGAATAGTCGTCTTCGAACCTGTATTGCCCAACTCGATACGTACTGCATCGATGCTGGGGTACTCACCCCGGGCAATCAGCACTTGCCGCGCCTGCTGCACTACTGCCTTGTTGATACCGCCCCGGGCCATGCTTGCTCCTACGATTTCGTAACATGATACATACCCCGCATGGAGGTGATTCTTGGAGAATTCAGCGGGTTTTGGGGCGGATTTTAACCGGGCGGGAGGTAAATCGTGGAGTTTAAGTCGTCGAAGATGGTAATTCTTGGAGAAAGGGTCGTCCAGCGTGCGAACTCTTGGAGAAAAAATCGTCAATGATTGATGAGGCCCTAGCCAGCCCGTGCTGGGACCAGCCCAGGCGAAGATAAGCTCGGATAGAACTCAGGACTCGAGGCGCTAGGTGCCTTTTCTCTTGCTCCGGACGGATCAGGCTTGCGAAGAAGCTACACCCCTCGCTGTTTTCTCTTTGATGCTGAATCAGAAGAGCTTACTTCAATCAGCTCGATTCTGATTTTCTGGAAGAGACGATCAACGTCCTGAAGCTCGTCCCTGTCAACGTAGGCGGCCACAAGGATGGTGAGGGGGTGCACGCCCAACGCTCCCGCAATCTGATCGATTTTCTCCAGAGTTGGGCTTTTCAGGCCCCGCTCCAGAGAGCTGAGGTACGTGCGGCTGCTTACTGTAGAGAAATCTTCTTGCGTGAGATTTCTACTGCTTCGGACCTTTTTGAGCGCCTGGCCGAACGCGATGCTGAGTTCCAATTTGCCGTTTCCACAAAAGGAACGATGAAGCGCTATCGAATCCTATAGAGCTACAATCTATAGTGTTCATTTTTGGGGGCTGCTATGTTCACAACCTACCCGCGTGCCGAAATAGCCTTTGATCTTCCCGATGAGCCAGCGTCTCCCGCAGGGCAGCGACTGTGGAGCTATGTTGAGCAGGAACTGTTGATGCCTTGGTTTTATATGCAGGTCGTGCATAGGTCTGGACGTGAGAATTTTGCCAGCATGTTCATGATGTACCACGCACACGAACTCAAGCAGTTCATCGATGCGCAGTCCGACCGCCTGTGGGTAGAGCAGGTTCAGTTGGTCACACCACCTCATGTCAATGGGCAACCCACCTGGCTTATGGAGCCGCTTGTAACGGTGACAATCGTCGCAGATCCGATGGACGGATCGCATTGCCTCTTCTATCAAGTGGCAAGTGGAGCCATCTATTCATTGAGAGACGATCTTGATAAAAACTTGGCTCCAATCTGCACCTTGTTTTCGGAAGAGCGCGACCTTCGGCGATAGGTTGCTCATCGGCATGAGTAATGCGTAAGCCAACGAGCAAAGAACTCCACGGTTCGCTTGTGGGCCAGATCTCATGCATCCATAGCGGAGGAGCCATGAAGGGACGACGCAAAGTGAAGACCGAGAAATGGAAGGCTATAGAGCAGTTGATTCAAGAGGCCAGGGCTACTTTAGAATCCAGTCCTCGTGCTCAATTCCAGGGAAGGTTTCTTGCCAAAGCCGAAGCTGCTGGTCGGCATTACGAGCCAAAGGGCATTCTCGCAGGGAGTGCTCAGGGAGCGCTGCATGTAACAGGAAGACGGTGACTGAGCCGGACTAGTCGAAACTATGGGGCTCGCCAGAATAGAAGCGGTGACTAGCACAGTGATGAAACCTCCGAAAACTCCTCACACCGCAAACCGTGCTTCACGCGTCCACCCACCTAACCAATGGATTTCTGGGCGGACCGGCTCAGCCATATCTGTCGCAGCGTATATCTCCAATCGTATCAAACACATGCCCAAAGGTAAGCCGTTTGCTGGCGCTGTTTTTGCGCATGCGGGCTCACGCGTTTCGGTAGGCCAGGCGCTGTCTCGACTGGTGCTCAGCGGCTCACTAGAACGCGTTTTTCGCGGCGTCTACATGCGCCCCAAGCGCAGCAAGTACACGGGTAGGAAAATTCGGGCTAACCCCATTTCAGTAATGGAGGCCATCACAAAGGCAAGAGGCGAAACTATCCAGATACATGGCATAGAAGCTGTACGCCGGCTGGGACTAAGCACCCAGATGCAGGTTGTGCCAACTTATTACACCAGTGGACCGACGCGTGAAATTAAGATCGGAAACGCGGTGGTTCGATTGCATCATGCATCTCGTCAACGACTCCAGTACGCTGGCACCCAGGTAGGGGTAGCCCTGACCGCTTTGTTTTATGTTGGGAAAGAAGGGCTGACTGAGGATGTTTTGAGTAAGGTAGTCAACTCGTTGAATGCCGAGGAGTTGAACAAGCTGATGGCCTGCACGATGCCTAGGTGGATGCTGTCGGCATTGGCCTGCTCCGCAAAGGTTGGGACTCGAACCTCCGCAGGGATGAGGTGAGTGCGACGGATGTCTGGAGCAATCAAAAGCTGCTCAGTAGGCGTAATGCTTAGTAAGCCTAACATATGATCCGCTCCATTTTATGCTGAGTAAATGCCGCGATTGAGGTGGGACTATGAAGATCTTTGGCCGAGTTGAAATCGACGCAGTGACAGATGTCCTTTGTGATGTATGCGGTGTTAGTGCCCGGCTGGTTGACGGTAATTTCTAATATGTGAGACTCGAAACGCGTTGGGGCTACGGTGCTTCTCATGATGGCTCGCGTTACGAGGTGCACTTATGCGAGTCCTGCTTCTTTGCCACCCTAGCGTATCTCAAACAAGAACGAAGGACTTCCAATTTGTTTGAGGAGGATTCCCAATTGTCTAAGGACGAGTTGGGCTTGTTGTCTCAAGATGATTTTTTCGCGATGGCGACTAACGCGTATTGGGAAATAGATCAAGCAATTAGACACGCGGGCAGGCTCAGCACGTCGTAGCGTGACAGAGGGCCGATACAAAAGTAACCTCGACGTCCAGTTAGACAGGCTTCGCGCACAACTAGGAGATCCAGAGTAGCAACCGGTCCGCTCACCCTTGACCAAAGTGCGTCGTCGAAGGAACGAGGGATGTGTCGTCATCTCAACCTGCCCCTTCAGGTCATTAAGCATCAAGCCAAACGTGAACTCGTTGATTTCTTCAGCGGGATGGCCAGTTGCGCGCCACAGCCGACGTGCTCAGCCCTTCGGCACCTAACCTAGCGAAAGTCTTCGGAGTATTCGTCTCCGTCTTAATTAGTGGCTTCTTTGTGGTATACACCGCCGGCGAGGCGGCCGGGCGGTACAGCAATTAAGCGGTGACCGACCTCTGCAAGAGGCAGCTCGAAATGTGTCAACGTGAGCTAACCGGCGCGCGCGTGCAGATTACAGCTCTTAAATTGGATTTACAGCGTAGAAAGGATGCTACGTTTAATGGGATCAACTGACCACCTCTAAGGTGGCCAGTTGATCCTGATCCTTACGATCTCATTAGCGCTTCAGGGGTGTGCTTCCTTCAAGCAAAGCCTTAACTTTCTGATGCGCACCGGGCATATCTGATCTGAGCAAATACTCATTCAGAGCTAGGTGGCCATTGACGTTCTCCGCTGTAGCCACGGTATGTGCAAGAGCGGGGGTATGGATGAGCCCTGGGAAACAGCGGACAGCTAAACTGCGACCGTTTCGCTGTACCAGCATCGGTACCGCCTCTACTGCGTTGAAGAAGCACTGGAAACCGTCAAGCTCAAGGCTTGCGCGCAGTTGCGACAGTGTATGCCACTGCTTATCCAAGGATGCACAACGAGGCTCAGTACCATCCACTGCATACCTCAACAACATTGCACCGAGATTTCTGTCGAGCCGATGCTGCAAATGTTGATTATGGAAGTGATTGAGACATTCGGTACAAGACGTTTCGCAGTCGCAGTTCTCCAACAGTTTACAAGTTTCCTTGAGGATCTCGGTGATGTGTCTAGCGGCAATTTCTGCGTAACCTGCTCCTCCCGATAGGGTGTCGTAGAGGAATACTTCCAGTATCCGTGCCTCACCCTGCACACCAGGGTCGATTCTGAAGCCAGAACCGAACTCAGATGGATCGAGGTCTAGTTGCGGGTGACGGCTTGCTGCCAATCGCAGCGCCTCCGCGATAGAATGCAAGGCATCTTCAAGGATGTGCAGTACTACGACCTCGGCGGTCTTGCTGACCAGTGGCGCTTCTACCTTCAACCTCAGTAACAGCAAGTCGGTCTTGAAATCGTGACCAAGCAAGACCCTCTCAAACCTACCGGAGCATAGATCTCGCGTGCCTTTCTGGCTCAGCAGCTTGTAAGGGCGCTCATGAGCGCCGACATGAGCGTTGCGATCGAACACCGATGCGTGACCACATTCAACACACACCGAGAAGCCACCCAACTCGGCGCCCTCGAGACCCCGGTTGACCGTCACCAAAGTCTGGTTTGTCGCATGGGTAAAACTGGCTTTCGGCCCGCAGGTTTGGAACGTCAATTCATCCGGGTTAACGGGCTGCGGGAATTGGGCCATGGTGGCGAAGGTGATCTCCTGCTCACGATCGTTCTCCGGTAGATCATCTGCATTTTCCGGACCGAACACTTCCGGAAGAATCATCGTCTCCGTAACCAACTCGCCACCGCAAACAGGGCATGGTCCATGACTTCCCACCGCTGAGTTTGGGTTCCGCACGAAGGAGCAGGTCTTGCAGTGAACATGGCGCTTAGCCTTTTTGAACAGTGCCGCAGCGCGGTTGATCACATTTCCGGGCAGGTCAGCGAATACACCGCCCGATCGATAGGTATGCCGATCGATGACTATGAGCCGCCCCGGTGCATATTCGCTCAGCGCTTTTGAAATAGATTGTTGCGGACGTTGAACCGTCTGAATTTCCGGCATGCCATTGACCCTAGCAATGTTTTCTACCAGGAAACTGCACAAATCTGTGGGAAACGCATACGTGGGTAGCAAACTATGGTGGAACAAAAACTCGAGCAGTTCCTTTTGTTCTATTTCAGATGTGGAAGCCTTACTCTCATCGTCATGGGCATCATCCGCCGCCGCTTCACCTTGATCTTGCTCATTGATCACTCGTTGCGGTAACTGTGCCGCCAACTCATGCAGCTTGTGCATCAGCGCGCTCGCAGTGTCCTCCAGCCATTCCGCCAAGGTCAGACCTTGCGTATCGAGATTCGGCGGCAACCAGGCCAGGACCGAGCTTTTTAATGGCGCGCTATCTTGGAGGAGCTTGCTTGAAACCCAAGACTTGAATCGCTCCAGATTGAGCCCGGAGTCAGTGCCGGCGAAAAAGAAATCATGGGTCGAGCCCAGCGCCTTTTCCAGAAGCGCGGTCTTGGGCTTAGATACCAACGGATTTTTCGCCATGACTTCGTGAAAGAATGTCTGGAAAAGGTATGCATGAACATGACGACGGGCTATTTTCTCATTGTCCACCTTGATTTCTGGCGTTCGCGGCGGTCCGGAAACGATATGCCGCGGATTGAGGAAGTAGTGGCTGTCATGAGGCCCGTTCTGCGAGTAGGTGACCACTGTGGAAACAGAGGAACCACGGCGCCCAGCCCGCCCCGCGCGCTGCTGGTAATTTTCGCGTTGAGGGGGCACGTTTCGTAGTGCAACCGCAACTAAAGAGCCTATGTCGACGCCTACCTCCATCGTGGTCGTGCAACTGAGCACATCGATCGGACGATCCTTGGCATCAATTAGAACGTCTTGGAACCTCAGTTCATAAAGCTCTGTTGTCGCATGAACCTTGCTGCGATCGCGATTCGACAACTGAGCTGTATGTTCTTCCACGTTGAGATTGGTGAGCCTGGCCCCCGGCTGTAGGGCTTCGCGGACCGGTTCGCGCCAAAGCCCCTTGCGAGCAGATAAGTACTCACTCGTAGCAGGATCCACACGCGTGGCACGATCACTCCCGCATGCGAGACAAATTCTGCCGGCCAGCGCAAGTGGCGAGACTGCGGTACATTGGCCACACTGAGCCCAAACGTGCTCAAGGTCTATGATCAGGCTAATTGAGTTGGGCGAAAGGAACCACGTGCCGTTTTCCTCGTCTGCAAGATGGTTGCGGAAAGTTGCCTCGATAGTTTCAAGCGCCGACAGACTGCCGGGTAAGTGGGCCGCTAGCCCCTCTCTCAGCGCCTTGTCAAACATACCGGTGCTGCCCCACGGTGATTTTACGTAGCCTGCCGCTTTATAACGTAGGTAGCGATCAATTGATTTATCAAACGCAAATTCCTGCAGTAGCGTTTCTATCCAGCCAATCGCGAGCGCTCGCAGATCTTCATCCGCGAGCGAAATGCCCGCTGCACTAAGATCCTGCTTTATTTTTTTACGTTTGGCCTCGACTGGCTCGACATAGCCAATGGTTGTACCCGTCAGAGAGTAGTAACTGCTACACAGTAGCTTGAGCAAGGCAACGCGGTAACGTGGCGGCAGTTCTGGGGGCAGGCCGTTCTGTTGAAGTGCCTCTTCCAAGTCAGCGTCGCAATCGCGTTTGTAAACCGCAATGGCGTCGGCAACCTTGCGTGCATCAATTCCATCAAACAGCGGCAAGTCGAACTCGGTGAGAACAGCTAAGAAGCCGGTGTAAAGCACTTGCGTAGGCCGCGGTTCACGAGAAATGTCGCGCAGTTTATGACAGGCCAAGGCTATCGCTTGGCGAAACACATCCAGTTCGATATCGCGTGGAATGTCCCTCGCCAAGCGGGCCGCTTTCTGCCGACCGTCCGAAAAGATCAGAACTTTTCGTCCGCCGTTGGGGTGACGGGCGTCCACTACCCTGCTCTCTGGCTGTCTGGCCATCTGAGTACGAACCAAGGTAGTGAACGGTGCCTCCCCCTTGGTGATGTGGTCCATGATCTTTGAGGGTTCATCCCTACCGTTGCGGACCTTTCGCGTGCAAACGGGACAATTGTCGAACGTAATGGCCTCGCCAGCCGGTGGCTTATCCGGCACTCGAACCCTGCGAAATCCTTCAACACCTTCTTGGCTGGTGGAGCTCATGATGCCCGTCGAAATATGCAGCCACTTGTCGCGATGGCGGCTTCGTGGGTGAGTCGTTTCCTCGACGAAAATGTCCACCGGCATCAGTGCCGCTGTACCCGCTTCGGAGAATGGACCATTGGGTTGATGCCAAACGAAATCCATGTCTTCGTTCACGTAGCCGCGAATGAAGGCAGCACCGCAATCGCGGTGGGTCAGAAACTCAAAAACACGTCCCTTTGACTCGCAGCTACATTGTGTGGAGGGTTTGGTGTGCAAGCGACCCAAGATGGTTGGGCCTTGGTGCTCGCCTTGTCGACTGGTACAGCCGGGATCAACGCATGCATAAAGTCCCGGTAAACCTCGATGAAACAGGTGCAGTCGGGTCGGCAACAATACTCGGCCGTCTGTGTGTCGTTGAGCATGGCTGCCCAACGCTAGCAATGCATCGGTGGCTTTATCCGCAGTTGCTAACGGAGCTTCATCAAATAGCTTTCTGCCCAGGTCATCGAGTTTTTCCGCTTTACCTGACACCAACTCGATCAGCTTTTCCAAGGGGGCGAAGCCGGTCAGGTTATTAAATAGCCAGTCACGCAGCGCAGTGTGTAGCGTGCCTTGGAACGTGGGCCAGCCGAGCTTTTGAGCCAGGTCGTTCAGCGCTTGGGTCGCCGCCGGGAGGTCGTTCGCCACTCGCTGAAATGCAGGCAGATCCAAGGAAGCCAGCGCCCGCACGTGCAAATTGGTGACGTTGCGATCAAGGGATCGTGGTTCATGAGTACCTTGAATCACTCGGATTTGGCGCGGGGAGGTATCAAGTAAACCCGTCAAATCACGGGCAAATCGCTCTCCATTAGCAACTGCAGTATCCTCGCTTCCTAAGCTGGCACTAGTGAGAATGCAGCGCATACGCTCGCGTGGAATGTCCAGGCGGGCACACAGCCGACGGATCAGCAGCGCTACCTCAGCGCCACCTGCTCCGCGGTACATGTGCGCCTCGTCCAGGACCAGGATAAACTCGTTGCGAACGTCAGTTTTCAGCCAGTCCTTGGTCTGCTCGAAGATATCGCGCTCAATGGGGCGCATTAGCATGTATTCGAGCATGGAATAGTTGGTGATCAAGAGCTCGGGGCATCGCACCTGCATCTCGTCACGTGTCATCAGCTCGCGGTCGCCGGATTGAGTAAGCAGGCGACCCTTCCAATTTTTCGAGATGAACTGTTTGCCTTGCCGCTTACCTGAAGCCCATGTCTTGGTCTGCACCGAGTCATCGTCATAAAAGCCAACCAGATCCTTACTCGGCCAGCGTCCGATCCGCGCCAGTTCGCCCTGCACTGAAGGGATTTTGGCGACTTTCTGATAGAACTGCTCGAACAGCGGCTTGATAAAGCGCTCATCGCGGCCACTGTCCCGCTTACCCGGATAAGGCGTGCGTCCCGTGTAGCTACCAAATCGAATGGGGAATGGCCGGTCTTGCCGGAGGATGCCCGCGGCATCGGTGTCGCCGAAAATGCGACGGATTCGCGCCAATTGATCGTTGACCAAGGCGTTCATGGGGTACAGGAGCATGGCCCTGCAACCTGGCATTGCGGCGCAGGTGGGGCGCTCGGCCCCCTCCACCGCCAACGAGCCAATGACTGGCATGAGAAAGCTCTCGGTTTTTCCTGAGCCCGTGCCAGTGGCGATGACCAAATCCGCCGCATCCTCACCCAAGAATGCAGTAAGTGCCTGCGACTGGTGTTCGTACGGGCGAGGATAGAGACCCAATCCCATCGCCGAGAGGTTACTCAATGCCGAAGCCGCTGCTGCTGGTATGGCCAAATTCGTGTAGGTCTCACCTGTTTTGTATACCTGAGTGGCCTCGACGTAGGGGGTCTGTGCGATCGTTTCATTAGCTCGCAGTAAGGCGTGCCGTTCTCTGACCAGTCCTTCATCGCGGATATGGTATTGCGCTTCGATATATTGCCGCAGGCTTTCAGCTAGGCTCTTGGCGGTCTCGTGGACCCCGGCCGCCTCTGCGGTCATCGACGTGTTACTCATCAGATCCCTCCTTGCGCCCGTTTGCGCTCGACCAAAACAATGCCCAGTCCCTCAAGCGCAAGGCGTACGATGGGGAATGTCTCGACAGGTATGACGTGGATTTTCAGCCCAGGATGTTCACCCTCGGCTTTGGGTAACTCCCAACCCAGCAACAGCGCTTTCTCCTGCTCTGGTGGGAGTCGGCGATACGATCTCAGCGTTACGAAACGTGGCGACGTTTCTGTTTCCATCGTGTAAGGGCGGCCAGCCTGAAGATCCAACTGGAAACGCAGGCGGCGAACATCGGCGGCTTCAATTGAAGCCAACTGTTGAAGCCGGCCGGACTGAAACCTACCGATAAAATAATTGACAGTGGCCCCGGTGGGGAACCTGCCCAACAGTTGGCCTGAGGCATTGGGGTGGGATGCCAGCTCAACCCAACGTCCCTGTAGGTACACCGATACGGGTTCTTGCGCCTCAGGGCACGGGATGAAGCGTTTGGTCGCTTGCAGCATAAAGCGTGAAGACCAGTCGGCTAAACCCTCGATGGGCGCACCGATCCAGTCGCCTGGATCGCTCACATCAACCCACCCCTCGCAGAGCGAGGTCGGAACTACACGTACACGCCCGAATGCCTGGGTTTTGGTGCCGCCCGGGAAGCGCGGTGACGGCCCCCCACCCAGCACGACGGCGTTGCCCTCCAGCGCTCTGATTGCGCGAGGCGGAGGAGGCAGCCACCCTTTTTCGACCCGGGCCAAATCGCCTATCTGACCTAGGCTTTCCAGGACGCTCAGTACCCCTGGCTTGGAATCTGCGTCCTCCAGTATGTCTGGCCACATCGGCGACAGATGCTTGCGGACCAGGCTGGTCAGACTGAGCGATGCGGCAGGCGTCCATGCCCCACGTCCATCTGTAGGCATCGAGCACAGTAGACAAGCAGATCGTAGACACTCTGCGATGGCGGCAAGCCTCAGGCCTTCGCCTTGGCTGGTGCAACCCAGGCCGATGGCCACGATTTTTTGTGCCTCGTCTGGGGACACCGCCTGCCATTTCATCTAGGCGCCCTCTAGGTCGGCCGTTTCGACCTGGTACTGCGCAATGATCTGCTCCGCCAGGCGAGTCAAATCGGCGATGGGGCCGCCGGTGGCTTTTGCCCAGGGCAGCGCCCAATGCATCAACATGGCGTGCAGGTCCTCGGCTTCGCTACCACCCGGTGCGGCCCGGATGCGGAGGTAAATCCGTTCAGCGCATCGTTTCCACAAATTGCCCGGCTGGAAGTCCGCCTCCTTGATCAGCGCCTTCAATTCCGAAACGAGACTGCCAGAGATATCGCTGGCAAAACCCTCAAGCTGATCCCATGAATCGCACATAAGGTGGCCGTACTTTAGACCTATCACGCGGGAGGTCACCCCACGCATCGGCAGCACGTCGGTGTCGAAGACCGGGCCGAGTTCGGCAAGGGTGCCACCTTCGGGAAACGCTGCAGGGCCCTGCGCCCAAGAAGCGATCAGTGCAAGGCGGGGATAGGCTGACAAGCCCAACTGACGGCGGGTGATCGCATCGCGAACGGTGGAGCCGTACACTTCGAAAGCGGAGCGATTGGCCCCTTTCAGAGTTAGGCAATCCGAAGTATCGCCCACTAAATCCAGGCATTCTGCCGCGGCCTCATCCGACACCAAACCAACAGGCACACGCCACTCATGACAAACTGGCCCGCCCACGGCCGCTGCCACAGCGTCGGCCGCCACGTCCGCCAAGGATCCGGAAAATTGGATCAACTGTCCGGCAGCTAGGGCAGCCAAGATTTGCCGGGCAACAGTCTGCGCTGCGCCCTTGACAACACTGCAAGCTTGTAAGTTGTTCGAGATCAGCTCACACGCAGTCTCTACGCTGTGGATCTCGACAACCGGGCCCTGCGCCTCTAACTCGAACAGGCGAATCTGCGACGTGGGGGGCGTGTTGTTGCGCGCAGTGCCGAGGTTGCTTTGCATTGCTTCTTGGCGCTCAGACAGTCGCACAACCGCTTCAGTGGTCTCGACCCATGCTTTTTCACGTGCGGCGAGCGCGCCAAGCTGGTCGCCGATAGCAACCAACTTCACCACTGCCTCATCCCAGCCGTCTGCTCGGCGAGCCAATACTTCAACCGCCTCGCGCAACGATCGCGCGTGCTCATCGGCTGCTTTGGCCGTTGCATCTGCGTGCTGAGCATTCTCTTTCAATGCTCTAAGCGTCGAAGCCAGTTGCTCATCAGCGGCAAGCAGCCGCTCCGTCAGGGCGTGCAGTTCGACCAAGTCATTCGTCGAGTGTACTGCGCGATCGCTGACATCAGTCACGTCCTGGATTAAGTACTCGACCTTAGAACGCAAGGACTCAATCGCCGCGGCAGCCTCCTCAGTATCGGCTTGCAGGACCTCAATACTGTCCTCAATCATTCCGACACGATTCGGTAAGGCGTCAAGCAGTCGATCACGCGCCACCGTCGACGCGGGCCGGAATTTGCCCAGCATTATTTGGTTATCGTCGTGATCAGCGAACCCACTGAACACCATCAATCGCTCTACCATCTCGCGCGGGGCATCCGGGAACCGCTCTACAAGGTCGGTGAGAAAAAGAGGGCCGGCGTCATCAGCGGACGGCAATTTGTCGCCTGCGGGGAAGTCGCTATGCAGATGGTGTCTCGCCCACGCTACCCAGAAGTTGGCGAAAGTCTTCCAATCGGTTTCACCTTTCGCGCCGCCTTGTGGATGCAAAAGATGACTAATGAGTCGTTTCTGTTTCGCTTTGAACTCTGCTGGCGAGCCGCTGCGAAAACCGTCAATCGCGGCTAGGCGGCTATAGGAGGATTTCCGATAGCTATGCGGGACTTCCTCAATGAAATCGGTCAGATACTGTTGTTCGAGCGCCGAGATTCGAACTCTTGCCTCCTGGCTGTAGTGATAACTCATGGCGAGACACTTTTCCCTGTTGGTTTGATCTCAAAACCGCAGGCGATCACGTCCCTGATCAGGGCACGGTAATGCGGGATGAGCGCGGGTTGTGGATTGATAGTGCCGATCGCGCGCACAAGTTGAGCATCGTCGGCGTCAACGCAGATCGGCGTGCAGTTTTGCAATTGTGAGATAAAGCTCCGTACTCTCAAGCGAATTTCCGCCCCCAGAGCTGGGGCGACGACATCTGAAATGCGCGGCTCGCAGCCGTTCAGACGCAACCTGCCGAATCCTCCAAAGTCGAGGTCGACGTGGCATGTTGCATCTGTTAGGCAATCAATAAGGGTTGCCTGCAGTTCAGGAAATAGCAGGCGCTGATCCGGGCAATGGGGCGCGCCCAGGTCGCTGGTAGACAGTTCGTACTGGATGCCGGTCGAAGCTCGCGCTGCGTAAAGCAAACCACCTGCGCCTGGAGGGAGAGCCATGTACTCCAGTTTCATCTGGTTCTGCCTGGCCAACTTGAGATAGTCCTTGCAGCGATCCCTGCCGAAGGGCACTACCAGGCGTATACCAGCGGGGTTGGTAAACGCCATTTCCACTGCCGGCAAGTCGGCCACAGTGTCAACCAGGAACGTCGTAGACAGAAGTTTCTCAATATCATCCGCCCCGGCTTTGGCCACGCAAAACTGCTGAAGGCTGTCCGGTACTAGGGCAAACAATGCCGTATCCCGCTCCACCCCAGTTGCAAATAACCGCTGTTGACCGCCACGCAACAGCATGATGGGGCCGGCGTCGTTCTGCCCAAGCGGCATTCCCTTGGCAGCTACAATGAGCGCGGCAGAGGCGGAGCATTCAGTGGAATTCAAACTTGAACTGCGAGTTAAGAACGGCCAGGTAACTGAAATACTTGGCGTCGAGCCGCTGACGGTTAAGCCCGTCAAGGACTCCAGCCATTCAGCACAGATGCTCGACGGCGCTGCAGGCAACGTGACTAACGCCAGATTCCAGCCCTGGCGGCAGACAAATTTGTCGGGTACCAGTTCTTCAGGAATTTTCAGGAGGTCAGGTGCCTTCCACAGCAGTGCATATGTACCTGACTTTCGAAGCTCATGCGCCCGGGGGAAGCCTGCCGCACCATCACCGCCGGAAGCCGTGAACACGGCAGCTCCGAATGTAGGGAGCCCTTGGCAGGCTCGCTCCACGCCCTCGACGAAGTGCCGATCAGGCTTGCCCTGAAAGGATACGATCCGGAAACTCTCTTGGGACAGTTCTGCGGTCACGCGGCGACCTGTCGACATGCCACGCATGTCGATCTCCTGAAGCATGCCATTGCCGACGTCGAGCGTGACAGTCGCCTGGCAAGATCGACATGGCGGTAGCGTCAGTTCCAGATACCATGCAGCGCGGTTTTTCCCTCGCTCGATTTTCAGTCGTAACTCCATGCTGCGCATGGGTCGCGCCGCCAATGCGAGTCCGGCACCGTTCGGTCCGTGGAGACCAGGCACAAAGTTTTCGCACCGTGCTGAGCCAAAGCCTGGCCAGTGGGCAAAACACCTTTTCTGCTTGTTTCCGGCGCGGAGCAATACTTTGGCGCGACAGATCGGACACTTGTAACTGCGCTTGGCCGTCGCCTGGTCTGCTGTCTCGATCTGGTTGGTTATCGTGTTAACGGCATAGTGCACGGCCGGTTCCCTCGTGCCTTAATTTCTGAAAGCGCGTACCGGCCCCTGGTCGAGTTCAATTCTGGGGTGGAGCAACTGCGCTTGGCTACCAAACAAGCTAATCAGATCCGATGATCGCCAGCGCCTGTAGTCCGGCACGCGTGAAGCGCGTGGGATTACCCAGCGCTCCAGAGCCATTCCCGCGATTTGCTTGACGGTTTGGAGGGAACGGATGTCCGGCTTGCCTTTGCCGGTCTGCAAGATCTGGTTGGCATTAGCTGCCAACTGGCAGATAAAAACTTCCCGCTGAATGCCGTGTCGCATCAAGTCATCTTTAAAGCCCAAGGCCTTGAGAGCAGCTCGGGTGGTTCGAAGTCGCCAGTTGGGCCCTTGCCCATAGGCGTGATGATCGGCGTAGGTGTGATCAATGTGGCGTAGATAGTCACGGAGCTCCAAAAACAACCAGTCTGGGATATGGAAATGTCCCCAGCCGCCGGTGTAGCCAATCGACTTGAGGTATTCCGTGCCCTCAAGCCTCAAACGGTTGTATACCGACGATCGCCCCATTGAGGAGGTGGTGATGACAGCCATAAGACGCGCCCGCTTCTCCTCTTGAGAAATAATGCCGGTGGATGCCCCATAGGCATGGGCGAAATCGTTGTACAGGTCACGGCTGCGAAGCAGGCAGGCGATGAGCTTGCCACAGAGCAGGGTGTTGTAAGGCGGGAGCGCGCCTAGGACATAGGCATCCATGATGTTGACCAGTCGCGCGCCGCGATCGTGCGAGTTCCAGCCGATGAACTTGTCACGTACACCCAAATTGAAGACCGGATCGCCCACGGCAATGATACCCATCAGCTTACCGTTGGACTGGTCCCACACCAGGTAGCGCAAGCGTCTGCCAAATCCACTAGATACGGGTACTGACCATGAAAGCGATGCCAGCCTGAACAGGTCACTTTGCCAAGTGCCTGACGAAACCCGTTCCAGCGCAGGCGAAATCTTCTTAGGAATTACCTCAGTGCCGCAGGCGAAATACTGCATCAGCTTCACACCCGCACGGGCGACGAAGTTACTGCTGGCAGTGAGTCGTTCTTCCCTCTGGGCACCATGCAACACCCGAATCGCTTCCTTGTCACTCCCAGGTGCCCGCAAGGCACCTTCATCGGTTCGGGTAAAGCCCAAAGTATGCAGGTGTTCGCGAACTTTTCGCTTGAGGTTTGCTTCCCTCGGGTTCACACCCGCGATAATGATGTTGCCTTGAGGCATCTACGGCTTCCTGCTCATTGTCATGCGGCCTTGAACAATATGACGCTCATCATTTGACGCCTGCCGTGGTTGCTACGCTGGGCAGCGGCAGGAAACCAGAGCTGTGGAGAAATCTCGGCGCCAAAGGTGGAACATCCGTTTCTTCCCTGAACTTTCGTGCCGGCGCTAGCCTAAAGCTTAAAGGTGGCATTACGCCAGCCATTTACAGTGAATTTTGCGGCCTTCTGTCCGGTAGAGCTCTGTCTGCCCTCCCCAGCCGATGTGTCAGCGAGTGCGAGGACTATGGGGGCGATAGGATGCAGCCTCATCGCAATCCGCGGTGACGCCTGTACGGAACTTAATCGCATCGCGGCAGAGGATAAACAGGATCTCTTGCCGGCCGTGCGCTTCACTTGATTCAATGGATGGCGGGTGGTGGGGGCGCCCGGAGGCGCGGGTGCCATCAGCAAAGATCCTTCGCCCAGCTAAGCCAGACCGGCCTGCTGGGCCATCCTACCGCTAGCGATGCGCGCTTGAGCCAATTTTGGCCCTCGGAGGGATGCGCATTTAGCGCTGGGCGTGAGACACCTGTATGGTCAAACGGTGCTTTTTCTGATCCTTCACCAAGGTTTCTGAGCGGGTAATCCTGATGTAATCCCGCAGCGCCAAATAGGCATACAAACCACCGCAAGGCAGGGTCACCACTGCCAACCAAATGAAGCGCGACGGATAGTCCAAGTGACCAGCTAGCAGTAACGGCGAGGCCGCTAAAAACGAAGCGCCGAAATAGCACAGGAGCCAGCCCACCTTGCGCAAAGAGCGAGAAAGCCCTCTGCGGTATTTGGCTTTGAATTGCACTCGCTGCAGCTTGTGATCAATTTCGACATAAGCCCGCGATGCCGCAAAATCTTTGAGTGCGCGGTCCGGCGATGTCAGAGTCAGCAAATATTCGACATCTTCCGGGCAAATGCTGGCCGTGCCAGCAATCGCATACAGGCCACGCTCAACCGCCAACGGATGAAGTTTGTCGCCCCCCTCTGGCACGTACAGGTCTTTGAGAAACTCTTTGGCGAAGCGGTATTCCTCACGGCGACGAGCCTGGCCGCCGAGGGAAAAATCGTGGATTACCTTGGCCGCCGTTAATATTGCGCCCACAGCGGCAATGACTTTGATAAGGGTGCTGATGTCCATGTCGCTTCCTGGAACAAGGCAGTCGTCCGCTGCCAGTAAAATCAAAAAACACACTCTCTGTCTGGGGAGCTCAATCGGTCAGGCGGGCTTGCGCGGCGTACGCTTTTTAATCGACACCGCGCGGGCGGTGCCGATCTGCTGGGCCAGCGCGTCCGCTCGGGCCGTTGCCGCTGCTGACTGTTCCCGAGCGTTGAGTAAATCCTGCTGAGCCAGTTGCAACTGCTGTTGCAATGCATCGATTCGCTGGGTCAAGTCGGCCAGTAAATGTTGCCGCTGCTCCTGCTCACCCTGCAGAACTTGAAGTTGCGTGTGTGCCATGGCCCTCTGTTCGCGCGCTTCGGTCAGCTCAATTTGACCGGCCAGCAGAGTTTGCTGAAGGCCTTGCTGGCGCTGATTGAGGTCCTTGAGCTGTCCCGCGACCACCTTGTGCTCCTCGCGCACCCGATCGATCTCGCGATAGGCCCGGTCCTCCACATCGCGGGTGTACCGCTGCTGCTCCATCCGCGCCTGCTCGGCCTGCTCCCGACTGTTGTGCAACTGCTGCCGGACCTCGGCCAGGTGCGCATGGAATTCGTCACGCTGCGACTGCAACTCGTCGCGTTGCGCGCGCAGATCGTCAATTTGCGTCTGGCGCTGAACCAGCAGTTGCTCCAGATCGGCCAGACGGGTTTCCACGCGTTGCCGCGTGGTGACGGCCTCAGCGGTCTGCTGCTGCGCCTGGACCACCTCCAGGCGAGCGCGGGCTTCCAGCGCCCCCAGTGCTTCGCGCTCCTCGGCCAGCACCTGCCGCTGGGCATCCAGAGCCTGCTCGGCGACACTTTGCGCCATCAGCGTGGCCTGCTGCCAGATGGCCACGAAGGCTTGCGCCACTTCCGTCGGCAAGCCGGGTAGGCGGGTTTCGCCGCGCAGGCGCCCGGCCAGCTGTTCCCACCACTGATCGAGCAAGCCACCGACCCGCGCCGGGCTACCGCGCCCCAACTCTAAGCGTACCCGCTCCACCGTCGGCCGCTCACCACGGGCCAGGACTGCGTCTGCCGCGGCAAACACGTCGTTTTCTGGTACGCCTACTGCCATCCCCTACCCTCCAATCATTTAGGTCTGATAATTAAATCTTATCCGATCTTATTTTTTTAAATCTAATAATATAGTACGTTGAACGTATGAAAAAATACACATCAACTAAATTGAGCTGTGTAAAAGTCTGCTGCGGCGGGTACTGTCTAAACAAAGGAATCGTCGTACCACGGCGCGCGTAGCTGCTGGCGTAGAAGCGCGCGGTCATCGTCACTCAGCAGTGATTGCGAGCCGGCTTCATGCCAATTATGTCCGCGGCGGTCGATCAGGAGTACAAGTGTGCCCCCTGAGAAATTTGACCCTGTGCTAATGGTTGGACGGCGCGAGGACGATCGCGCAGAGAGGTTGTGGTGAAACTGATAACAGTTCGAGACGTACGCCTTGCATCACACGAGGCAGCCACGGAATGGATACAGGCATGCAGCGCTATGTGGAGGAAGGAATGATTTGTTAAATTTGCAACCTGAAGGCTTGAGCCTGATGCTGGGCACTGCTAAGAAGCTTGCTCTCTCTTTGGAGTGGCCAGGGTGAATTTGCAGTGGCTTATTCTGCGAGCCAGACGTTGTGAGGCTCAATACAAGGCACGGGATGATCACGCCGCTGCTGTGCAAGCCACTTGCGAGTCATTTCAACATCGAATATTTGCCCCTGCTCCATCAATGTCAGGATGAGAGCGTCGGCTACACGGTAGCGTCCGCAGGCAGGACAGTCCCGCTCCTCCCAAGGGCCTTCGCATGTAGGTCCAGATGCAATTCCAGCGCAAACCAAACACTTCATAAGCGAACCCCATTCCCGTAGGTTTAATCCATTTTTTACTGAGGAAGGCACGATTAAGCATCGAACGCCTAATTGCATAACTCTGTCGTCGGCCGCGGGTAAGGCACCCAGAGGCAACAACATACCCGTCCGAAGCGCCAGTTGGGGAAAACTCTGAGCCAGACGCCTGTTAACAGAATCCCCTACAGACTTGTGATGCTTACAGACCTGTGTCTAGCGAGGAAACAGTAGAGTAATAGCAGCCCGCCCTCCCCATCCTTCCGGTCCATCGGTTGCACTTTCGACCCAGTAACGCGGTCCGACTTGGATCGTCATGGGCTGGTTGCCAACCTTCAAGAGTTGGGTGACTGTGAAGTTGATTGGAATGGACCATTCATGGCTCTTCCAATTGTACGTCGACTCGCTGTTGATACCGAATGTCGTGAATGTGCTGTTGGTATAGGAAAAGAATGGCTGAAGGAAGGTATGGTTGATTCTTTCTTTGTTATCTGCCGGCGCGGTCTCCAATCCCCACAAATGATTAGCCAGCATCCCGTGGGTCCATCCGTTGGATTGTTTCAGTGCCACGGCTGTAGGTCCCGCAGCCCATTGTTCTGCGCTGAGCAAATCATCACTGCCAGTCGGAAATAGCAGCGCTGGGCCGGCGCCCCAGATCCAACCATTTGACGTTGGCTTTTTCGGTGAGAAGAAAAAGCTTTGCGTAACATCTCCTATCCCGGATTTGTCAGCCCCGCCGCCCCTCACTAAACCGTGCTGATCAATCACCGGCAGGATCGTTCGGGAAATGAGGTTCCACTCCGAATTCAATGAAAAAGGAAGCACGGGCTGGATATTGGTGACGCTATGCATTCCGTCCCCGGAGGGCCCGATTTTTTGATCCCAGTTGTACTGAATGGGTAGGCTATACATGGCCGCGATGGGATTCTGGGCTTTCTTAGCTAGTTCAGAATTGTCATCTGCCTCTGCACTGAAAGGGATGAACGGGACAAGTCCGAGCAGCGACAACCCAATGAGCGTTTGGTGATTCCGCATTTTCAGACTCTCCATGAGCGATCTGCGCGCCGCTGCGCGCTCACTGGGCTAGATGATATTGATTACGGTGTCGCTTGGCTTCATACATCGCCGCATCGGCTGTTTTGATCAGTTCGGCGGGATCCGTTGAGTGGCGAGGCGAGTTTGCAATACCGATGCTAGGTGTCACGAAATCGATGACCAGTTCGCCAATGCGGACTGGTTTACTCAAAACACCGAGCAGTCGCGCAGCCAATCGTTCAGCAGCCTCGACGTTATCGCCCAGCACTAGCAGAGTGAACTCATCCCCCCCCAGTCGAAACGCACGATCCGGCTTTCGTACGGAGTTCTCCAACCGGCGTGCGAGACACACGAGTAACTCATCACCCGTTTCATGGCCGAAGGTATCGTTGACCTGTTTGAAACGATCCAGGTCAACGAAAAAGAGGGTCAAAGGCTGAGGTTGTCCTCCCAGAAGCTCTCTTAGGTAATGGTGGAATGCCTTGCGATTGCCCAGGCCTGTTAGGGCATCATTGTGCGCCATGGCATAAAGCTGATTTTGATATTCCACGTGCGCGCTGACGTCATGCAGAATGCCACGGTATCCGCGGAGGGTCTTCTGCCCATCAACGATTGGGGTAATGCGGGCTTGGTAATGGCCTACGCTACCGTCAGCGCGTCGCAATCGAGCCGACAGTGCCGGGCTTTCGCCTCGCTGCTGGGGATGCAGAATACTGTCCAGCACCTCCTCATTTTCCATCAGGGTGGCAAACGCCATCCCCGATAGGGTTTCGGCTGGGTAACCCACTTGGGAACAAAAGGCAGGATTCATGGACTGCAGGTAACCGGCTTCATCTAGCTCAAAATAGCCTTCCTGGATCTCTGCAAGAATCGCGGCATCACGTGCCTCACTTTGTTCCAGACGGTCCAACGTCCGGTTTGCCTCGCGTCCCAAATCGCCTAACTCATCCTTTCCGCATTCCTGTAAACGGGAGTGCGGATTGCCAGGTCCGATCGTCGCTAGCTCCGCATGCATTTTTCGAATTCGGCGCAGCAGAAATCGTTCCAATCCGAGATGGATTGCTACCCAGGCCAGCACCAGGCTTGCGGTCAGGAAAGCCATAAAAAGATTCAGCTGAGCTAATCCCTCCTGATAGAGGTGCCTATCACGTATCACCCGCAGGCTTAGTTGTGCGTTTCCAAGGCTGTCGTGAAAAATCAGATCCACATTGTGATGGGCGGCGTTCATCACGTGCCGCCTCGAAAGACTCATCTGACTGCTGTCGGAACTACCGAGCATCACAGGGTCGAAGTCACCGGGCGGAGCCCAGATAAGCGCGCCACCTAGCTGCCTTTGCAACTGCTCTACCCGCTCGGCATCGAGCAGCGTTCCTCCGAACAGGTAGCCGGAAGGCGAACCAACGCTAACTAGGAGCATCGGAACGTCTTGCACAGTGATCAGTTGCGCACGTGGGGTTGCGCTCAAAGCCGGGCGCAATGATCCCAGACGATCAACTATGCTCGCTTGAAAATCCATGCTCACTGGATAGACTTCCGAGAGTTTTGAAACCCGTTCAGCGTCCAGGGGATGCAGGACTGTGAACGTGTCTGAGCGGGTTTGGATCAGGAAATCAAAACCCGACGCCCCCAGTTGAAGCGTCGGGCCAGCTCGTTGAATAAAAGTGCTGAGATTGGTTAGCCGGTCAACTTCGCGCTCGAACAGTACATCCATCATCGCCCTCAACCGATTAGCTTCGACCAGGAGCAATTGCTCATCCTCATGGTCTAGCCGGCCGAGCAAGACGTTATGCCCCCACCCCCACATCAAGAACATTACCAACAGCATGGGCGGCGCAAACAGACATAGGAGTTTCTTGCGCAGGCTCATGGCCGGTTCACCAAGACGGCATGCATCTTTTGAGCCTCAACCTGCCGGGCAACGGGCAGAGCCGTTGGTAGCGCTCGCCTGAACCGCGTCAGCAAACTTGCGCAGGTTTGCTTGTTGAGCGCTAACCAAGCTTGCGATGGTGTTCTGCGCTGGCGTTTGTACCGTCGTGCGGCACGTGAGCTCATCCAACCCTGGTCGTTTCAGGCGCCATACCGCATCGAGCAAGGCATAGTGGTCAGGTACTGAATCAAAACGCTGTACGTCGACTCGCAAGATTGCCTTGCGCCCCCCTCCAACCGGCCCACCCAGTAAGTCCTGTAGCGCACTGCCAAACTCATCAACGAGGTTTGCACCCCACCATTCCGTTTCAAGAATGACCAGGCCGCTGTCGCCTTGTCGCACCACCAATTGCGGACGATCCACTTGAGGGGGTACGGCCACCCGCTCAACCTGAACCCGCTCCCCTGCGACCCGGCTCGCCTGTGCAGGTACAAGGGTGTGGTAGTTGTTAGGCGTACTGCTGCAACCAGCAGCCATCGTTAGTAACAAAGCCATCGAGGTCCGGTATAGAGGGGGCATCATATATAACTCCTTGGCCGAGTGTTCCAATCAACGCTGCAGATTTTCCGCACCTGCTGCTTTAGGTCGGCCGCGGATCAGCGACTCAGGATGACGACCCAGGTAGTCCGCTAGGTCTCGTAGCGAACGGGACATGCGTTCTAGCTCCTGCAATGTGTCCCCAAGTTTCTCACGCTGCGGAGAATCATCAGCGATCGCTGAATTGGCGGAGCGCAGGGTTTTCTGTAGCTGCTCCAAGGTAGCAGTCACCCCAGGTAGCGTTTGACCGTCGACGCGTTTCAGGGTGTTGCGCATTTCGCGGAGTGTCCCATCCAGATTCCCCGCGATGCTCTCCAAGGGAAGCTTGCCAAGCCGCTCGACAACGTGCTGCAGCTGCTCTTGCAGTTTTTCCAGACTGCCAGGCACCGTCGGAATGACAATAGGTTGTGCACTGCCGTCAAACTCGACCTTGGGGGCGTCTGGATAGAAATCCAACGAAATGAACATCTGCCCGGTAATCAGATTTCCACTGCGAGCCTGTGCCCTAAGCCCATGCTCGACAAAGGTACCAATGAGGCGCCGTGCGCCGGCATCATCCTCAGGGGTGTGATTAAATGCCTGCAGCATCTTCTGGTGAACAGGCCCTAATCGTTGCGGATAGATAACCGCATCGACCACGACTGGAAAGACCTGCTTTTTCGCATCGTAATCCAGAGTCACCGACGTAACTTTACCGAACTCCACCCCCTTGAATTCCACCGGTGCGCCTGGTGAGAGCCCTCGCATAGACTGATCGAATCGTAATCGCAGGTATTGCGCCTTGCCTGTTGGCGGAGCTAAGGCAGCATCACGGTCTGCAAAGAGCGTAAAACTTTGCTGATCGGCGGCCGGCTCGCCTCGGCTGAAGCTTTCGGGAGCAGCGAACGCCAAACCGCCCATGAGCACGGATGACAAAGACTGGGTCTCTACTTTCAAACCGTTGGCTCCCACCTCCATATCGATGCCGCTTGCATTCCAGAACCGAGTATTCGTGGTGACAAAAGCGTCGTAGGGCGCTTGTACAAACACGCCAATGTCGACCCCTTCGCCGTCTTCTTTCAGCGCATACGAAACAACCTCTCCGACAGGTATTCGGCGGTAGTAAATAGAGGAACCGATATCGAGCGAGCCCAGATCATCAGCGCTCAAAAGAAAGCGCTTCCCCTTTTCTCCATACGTCACCGGGGGCGGAGATTCCAGGCCAGTGAAGGTTTTCTCCGGATTTTTGGATTCACCGGCGTCGGCGCCAATGAAGGCTCCAGACAGCAAGGTGTCTACGCCTGACACTCCTCCGGCGCCGATACGCGGGCGGACCACCCAATATCTCGCACCTTGAGTGGCGAACGACTCGGCCTCTTTAGATAGTTCCACCTTAGCCACAACGCTCTTGCGGTCATCAGCGAGTTCCACGGACGATACCTCGCCTATCACCACGCTGCGATAACGTACCTGAGTTTTATGCGCCACCAGACCTTCGCCGGTGCGGAAGGAAATAGAGATCACCGGCCCCTTCTCCAGATAGTTGCGCACTACCAGCGAGGCTCCCACAAGTAGAGCCAGGATGGGCACAATCCAGACCAGTGAGAAATTGAGACGTCTAGTGCGCACTTGGGCCTGACCTGCACTGCGTTGTTCAGTCTCCTGCGCCATCACTGCGCTCTCCTTGTTGTGACGGACTATCCCAGATAAGACGGGGGTCAAAGCTCATGGCGGAAAACATGGTCAAGACCACCACCATGCCGAAGAACAGAATGCCTGGACGCGGTTCAATGGTCCCCAAGCCGTGCAATTGCACCAGTGCTGCTACCAAGGCCACCACCATGACATCTAGCATTGACCAGTAACCGATGAGCTCCACGAACCGAAACAATTGGGAGCGCTGGCGTCTTGCCCAACTGCTGCGGCGTTGCGCGGTGATCAGTAACAGGGCTAAAGAGCAGAACTTGATGGCCGGCACGCCAATACTGGCGATGAAAATGATGAGCGCGATGTCCCAGGCTCCTGCTTCCCAGAACTCCAACACACCACCGCCAATGGTGCTGTCACTACCTTGCCCAAGCATCTCGGTGCGCATGACTGGCAACACGTTGGCTGGAATGTAAAAGATCAATGCAGCGAACAGAAATGCCCAGCCACGCGCAATCGGATTGGTTTTGCGACGGTGTAAGGGGGCGCCACATCGAACACACTCATGGGCCGATTCACGCAGATCACAAGTTTGGCCGCAACCATGGCATAAACAGACATGAAGATCGTCAGCCAGAATCGATTCGCTCATACCTGACCCCACAGATCGCGAATGTCTCGACCAGCAACGTAGATCAGCAGCATGCTCAATGCAGCCAGTGCGATCAAACCGATACCCGGGATCACATCGAGAAGACCGGCTAGCTTGATAACTGCGACCATGGCACCGAGCAGGCATACCTCCAGCATGCTCCAGGGCCTTAATTTCTCTAGCGCCTGCATACACCCAGCAAACCCAGGGGCTCTGTGACCCCGCATAGCGAAACCAAGAACCCAGCACAGCACGGCAATCTGCAGGATCGGGGCGAAAATGATCGCCAGCGCCAAGACAAGTGCAATGAACGTGATGCTGCCAGAGCTGAGCACCATCACAGCGTCCCAAAGGGTCGCCGAGTTAGAAATACCTTTCATGCTGATGGTCATCACCGGATAAGCGTTGGCGAAGATCAACAACACTCCACCCGTTACGCTCAGAGCCAAGCGCTGCTCCACACTCAAGCTATTGTGGCGGTACAGCACTCCCCCGCAACGGGTGCACCGGGCGCTCTGATGACGCAGCAAGGGAGTACGGTGATACACCGCATCGCAGTACTCGCAAACAATGAGTTCATGTAGGTGAGTCATGGTGAGATTTCGTCTGTCGTCCAAGGCTCAAATGGGCGTCACTTTGCACGCCAGCCTCATCACTAAAGCACACGAACGTGGCTAGAACCGATGCACATTTGATGACACCCCTATATCGCCAGAGGTATCGCCGCAGGATTTTGCTAATACTCAAAAGTGATCAAATGATCATGAATGGATGAGGAAAAGGTGATGATGGACCTAGCCCTTGGCGCTTTGCGTGCCAATCCTGAGATTGCAGTTTTTTTGGCGATTGCGTCGGGAATACTGCTAGGACGAGTGCAGATAGGAAGCTTCCATCTGGGGTCCGTCGCAGGTGCGTTGCTGATGGGACTACTGATCGGCCAAATCGGCTTGCAAGTTCCTCATGAACTAAAAGCTGTGTTCTTCGCCTTGTTCATCTATGCGGTGGGTTTCAAGAGTGGGCCCGAGTTTTTCGGCAGCCTTAACCGGGGCACGCTAAAACTAGTCCTGCTCTCAGTGATCTTATGCGGCACCGCATTGGCCACCATCCTCGCCATGAATGCGCTTTACGACTTTGACGCAGGCTTCACCGCGGGCCTTGGAGCGGGGGCATTGACTGACACGGCGATCATGGGCACTGCGAGCAGTGCTATCGCCCAATTGCCATTGGACGCAGCTGCGAAGAACGAACTTAACAGTCACATGGCTGTGGCTTACGCCATTACCTATGTGTTCGGTACGGTCGGTTTGATCGTTTTTGTCGGAAGCATCGCTCCACGGCTGTTAGGGGTGGATCTGAAAGCCAGTGCCCAAGAACTTGAGAGGCAGCTCGGTATTGAGAGGCATGAGGAAGCGATCAGCATTCCCTACACGCGCATTGTGGTGCGCGCCCATCGCCTCAATCACGCTCAAAAGTTGGGTGATACGATTGCAGATCTCGAAGCTCGCTACCCCTCCCTTAGCATTGAACGTGTCATTCGGGGAGAGCAAATTTTTGAGCGTAGTCCGGCACTGCTTATACAGCCAGGGGACATCTTAGGGATCTACGCGCTACGCGACTCGGTGGGTCACCTCGCTAGCTGGATCGGGCCTGAAGTTGATCACCCGCTAAGTCTCTCTTTCCCTACACGCAGCGCCGACATCGTGCTAACTAATCGTCTTATGGCTGGGCGTACTATCCATCAAATCAAAATGGTGTTGGTGGGTGCTGAGCGAATGGGATGCTTTCTCACAGGCATCTCACGCCAAGGACTGTCATTGCCCCTTTTACCGGAAACGGTACTGCGTCGTGGCGATCTGATCAGCCTGACAGGGCGCGCCGCTAGCGTCGACGCACTTGCGGCTCAATTGGGACGTGAACGGAAACCAAGCCATCGCACCGACATCGCTATCCACGCTCTGGGTTTGGTTGTTGGCTCTTTGCTCGGCTTGCTTTCGACCCATATCGGCATGATACCGGTCGAACTAGGGATTGGAGGCGGCATCCTGCTAACTGGTCTTGTGATCGGTTGGTACAACTCGCGACACCCAGAAATAGGCGCTCTTCCGCCCGCCGCACAGTGGGCATTCTCCGAATTTGGCCTGACTGCGTTTGGAGCAGTTGTGGGCCTGCTCGCAGGTCCTGCAGCACTTACGGCCATCGTGGAACAAGGGCTCGCGCTCGTGATAGCAGGCGCCTTAGTCACTCTCATTCCTCCTTTGGTGACGCTCTATTTCGGGCGCTACGTGCTCGGACTTCACCCGATGATCTTATTCGGAGCTTTGGCGGGAGCCCAGACCGAAGCCGCTTCGATGAACAAGATCATCGAGCAATCAGGCAGTAATACTCCCGTGGTAGGTTTTACCGTCTGTTATGCGGTTTCCAACGTTTTGCTAGCTGTATGCGGACCGATAATTATATCGCTAGCGTGACATCAAATCGCTACCAACTGCGATTTTTGGAGCACTTTTCGAATTTTTTAGAGTTTTTGCTTGAAAGCCGTTTGATGTCGCCTAGTGTCTAGAGTCAGCCATGGAGTTTTGCGTCTCATTCATGGATGGCGATGTCGTGATAGGAGATCAGCAATGTAGGCATTAGTACGTGCTCTTTTTCGCTGTGAGAAATCTTTCGCTGGCAGTTACCGCCACGGTACAGCGCATGGCGTTAGCGGACGAAGGCAGGGCTCTTGGCAGTTATGGAGACCTCGCCCAGTCCAATGGGACGAAGGCCTGGTAAGCCTCCCTGCCTCACAATTCGGAGTCAGCGACCATGGAAACTTATCGAGCCGGCTCAGCGCACGGCGTGCAATTGCGTCCTCTCTGCGTACCGGTACTCGCTCTCGTAGCCGCCATGCATGCCAACCCCAGTTGGGCAGGCGGGATTCTCATTTATGAAGCGGGACAGGAAGGCAACGGACTGGCAAACGCAGGCTCGGCCGCCTTGGCGAACGATCCCAGTGTACTGATGAGCAACCCGGCTGGGATTACCCAGCTCAAGGGCACGCAAATTAGCGCAAATGCGCAGGTCATTCTCGGAGACTTGCGATTCACCCGTGACAGTAGCAACCAGTTCGATGGCAACGAAGGGGGCAACTCGCTTGAGTACCTGCCAGGGGCCAGTCTCTTCATCAGTCACCAAATTGATGAACGCTCGGCCATCGGGTTTGGTATGTATGGAAATTTTGGTCTTGCACTGGATTACGACGACGACTGGGCAGGCCGTTACTTCACCCAAGAGGCTGCGGTTATCGGGGTGTCGTTGCAACCGACATGGGCCTACAAATTTACTGATGACCTGTCGATCGGCATCGGACCACGCATCATGGTCGGCTACTACCGTACCGAGATGGCCATCAATAACAACCTGCTGGGCCTGGCCGATCGACCGGACGGACAGTTGGAATACAAGGACACTGACGTCGGTGTCGGCGTCAACCTGGGCGTGCTTTATCAAGTGGACCCAAAAACCCGCGTCGGCCTGGCGTACACCAGTAAGATCAAACTGGAGTTCGAAGACAAACCCCACCTGAAAGACATCAATAACCCGCTGCTCAATGCGGCATTGCGCCGTCTGGATGTCGACTCTTTAGAGCTCGACTTAAACGTCCCACAAACGGTTACAGCCAGTATTGCTCATGAATTAGGTAACCAATGGACGCTGTTGGGCAGCGTTGGTTGGCAGGATTGGAGCGACTTCGGAGACATCGGCGTGGATATCGACACCAACGGTGGCGGTACCAGCCGTACCGTTGACCGTAAATATAAAGATACCTGGCACGCCTCGATCGGCGCCCTGTATCAAGCGAATCCGCAATGGCGCTGGAGCGTCGGCCTGGGGTACGACAGTTCGGCCGTGGATGATGAAGACCGTACCGTCGACAACCCAATGGGTGAAGCGTGGAGGTTGGCCACTGGGGTCAACTACACGGTAGATGAAGGACTGGACTTACATCTTGCCTACACCCTGCTGTGGCTGGGCGACATGGATGTTGACCAGACCAAGAGCCGATCCGGTACCACATTGTCTGGCAGTTACGACAACAGCGTTTTACACATCATCGGCGGGGGCGCGACTTGGCGTTTCTGAGTGACTGATATCGCTAACGTAAGGAAGGAGATCCTGCATGAAAACCAAGGTATTGGCCGCAAGTCTTTGCCTCGCCACGCTGATGCTGCATGGCTGCGCGAGCAAATATGTGGAAGCCGATCAATATTCAGGCTTCCTCAAAGATTACAGCGTCTTAAAGGAAGATAAATCGCCGTCAGGGGCGGCGGTTATGCGCTGGATCAAACCGGGAGTAGATGCAAAACGCTACACAAGCGTGTACCTGGAGCCCAGCCAGTTTTACCCAAAGCCACAGCCCACTGAAAAAATTCCGCAATCGACGCTGCAGGGAATAACCCAATACTACGATCAAACGCTGAAGAACCATTTCTCTCAAGCGCTGCCTTTGGCAACAAGCCCTGGCCCCGGGGTTCTGGTGGTACGACCGGCGATCACCGCTGTAAGTGCCAAGACAAAAAGCCTGCGACCTTATGAAGTTATCCCGATTGCCTTGGTAGCCGCTGGCATCAGTACGGCCACTGGCATCCGTGACCAGGATACATCCATTGCTACCGAGGCAGCTTTCTTGGATGGCGAAACCAACCAAGTGGTGGCAGAGGTCGTACGTAAAGGGGCAGGCGCAGAGTTGGACAACTCATCACAAGTCATGCAGACCAAGGATGCGAAGGCAGTTCTGGATGGCTGGGCCAAGGACATGGTCAGCTCGTTCCAAGCGCTCAAGAAATAATCGCAAGCGCCCCATTTAGAACACAGATGGGGCGTTTTCAATTTACCGATATAATTTATAGGCGCGAAACCATGGAAAGCATTCGCGATGAAGACAATGTTAAATTAACTGCTAGAGCCAGGCTTAGTAAAACCAATGACGTCGCTTTTTCTCAGAATCCTTTGGCAATATTTGGCAGAAATGACGAAAGCGAGTCTTTTAATGGTAAGCTCCTACAGATATTTAAATACGATGTACAGACGCTGGGGCTGCCCTATTTGAATTGCGGCCTGCCTACAATGCAAGGCGCACCGTTAGACGGGCCTTTACGATTTCTTGCTACCTCGGCCCCCACTGTCGGACACGCACTGGTGGCAATCACTCGATACATGCGTCTTTACGATCCTCTGGTCTATTTTCGGTTAGACCACCGCGCTGGGCAAGCTGTACTGCAATTTGAACCGTCGAAAGCCGCTCAACCTCTCAGCCCTCATGCCCTCGAGAAATGGGTGGTAGCTGCCTGGTTGTTGATTGGCGAATTACGCGGCACTAAGTTAAAACCTCTCTCACTGAGTTTTCGACATCGGCCGCTAGGTGATGCAGGTAGATACTCAACCTATTTTGGCTGCCCGGTTTTTTTTGAGCAGTGCAACAATTGCCTCATCATGGCATCTGACGTACTCAATGAGGTAAGCGTCAAACGCGATGCCGAACTACATGAAATGGTGCGTTATTTTCTTGAGCTTCGTGCGTCCCCCGCAACCGGACTGAAAGCACAAGTGGAAGAATATATCAAAATCTTATTACCATCCCAGCGCTCTACGCTGGAGCAGGTTGCGCTGGCTTTGCAGTTACATCCCCGCACACTTCAGCGACGGCTTGCTAGCGAAGCTATCGACTTTGAAGAATGCTTAGACCGGATTCGGCGGTGCCAGGCTGAACAAATGCTTCAGAAAACTAATCTTTCAGTCGGCCAAATTTCAAACGAGTTGGGCTACCGTCGAACAACTTCCTTTTGCCGTGCTCATTTGCGCTGGTTCGAGATGACACCCTTGGAGCACAGACGTCGGCATGGTGACAAGACTAGGCTCCAGAAATGACGGTAAACTATCGAGTAGTAGGCTCTAGCAGGGCAACATTCAAGACGAATGTATTACACATAAAAAAGCGGCCTACGAGAGGCCGCATAAAGGAGGAGCATCCAAGGGAGCTTTCAGGTATGACCTTTGAAGCCTAGTCTTTGCGTGGCACTAGCGCAAGCCCGACTTATTCGTACCCAAGCACAGCTTTGAACTCTGTGGAGGCTGTATGTACAAATTCGTAAAAACCACGATTGCGGGCGGCGTGTTATTTATCCTCCCCCTGCTGATAGTTATCATTCTGATAGAAAAGGCGATTCATATTCTGAGGCCACTGATCCAAAAAGTGATGCCTCTCTTCTCAGGCCACACCCTTGTAGGAGGAACTTCTTTAACCCTCCTTGCTTTGCTTGCGCTGGCCCTAATCTGCTTTATCGCGGGCTTACTCGCAAAAACCACAATAGCTGAACGTATTTTAGGTGCTCTTGAAGATCGGATTCTGAGCAACCTTCCTGGCTATCAACTAATAAAAGATGCAACAGCCCGCTTTGCCGGTCTTGAAAATATGGAAGGCGCTAAAGTGGGACTCATTGCTGAAGGTGAAGGCTTCCGCTTTGGTTTGGTACTAGAGAGCCACGAAAAGTGGCTATTGATCTATTTGCCTGATGGAGGGCCGGCCGGCACTACTGCTGGAGAAGTACGGGCCCTTCCACATGATCAAGTAACGTTAACCGATGTACCTTGGCTATCGCTAGTAGCCTGCCTGAGACGAGGTGGCCGGGGGACATTGGACCTGATGAACGAGTATGTGCGGACGCCTACCTAACGGGAGGATTACCGAACGAATACGCAAAAGACTCAAGGCAGTTGGCTCAGTAACCAGCTTCTTGGCGTCCGCTGCCACAGGACAGGCCCACCCTGCAGCATCAATAGCCTGTGGTGATTCGATATTCGCCTCGTTCTGAAGATCACTGGATATCCTTTTCGGTTCTGCTGGGATCCTGCGCCGGCGTGGTGTACCAGTGCTCGCGAGGTACCCATTTTTCTTTCGCTGGATCGCCTAGGTAATGCGGCGACATGATCTGCACACCGTAGTCATTAAACACGTCCTGGATATTAGCGTGCAGCAGGCTCAGCAGCTCCGCCCTTGGGCGTGGCTCACTCGGAACCGCCTGCGCTACCAGGCGATATTCAGGGTAGAAATCTGAAAGCCCGGTCTGGAACACCTGCGGTCGCGGGGTCTGCAAAATGCCGTCAGTACGCTCGGCCGCTTGTAGCAGCATCGCCTCCACCTGTCGCCACGGGGTGTCATAACCGATTGTCACCACGGTGTCGACGATGTAACCCTGGCCTTGCACCACCCGCGAGTAGTTGCGTGTCACCGATCCAGTAATCATTGAGTTTGGTAACGTCAGTACCTCGCCCAGGCCAGTGCGTATAGTGGTGTTGAACATGCCCACCTCGGTCACCGTGCCTTCGTTGTCGCCTACCCGTACGTACTCGCCGGCCTTGAGTGTGCGTGAGTATGTCAGGATCAGCCCCGCTGCCGCCTGCCCGACCACGCTGGAGGCACCCAGCGAAATCATCAGCCCTACTAGCACCGACAGGCCCTTGAACGCGTCGGTGCCAGAACCTGGCAAATACGGGTAGGCCATCACCAAGGCAAACAGCCAGATAGCCAATGACGTGAGTCGAGTGGTGGGCTGGAGGGTTTCTTCCGTCAACCATTTGAGCGTACCAGGACGGGCCATGCGCTCCAGCAAACGCTTGCTGAAACCGCTTATTCCGCGGGCGATGAAGAAAATCATGACCGCCACTGCAAGGCCTGGGATCGCATGCAGGATGCCCGTAACCAAGTACCGCAGCAGGTCGAGCAGGTGCAGGTTGAGGCTCTCTCCCCACGGCCGGGTGTAGGGAAATTGGGACAGCACGAAGCTCAGCCACTGGTAGCTCAGCAGCAGCACGAACGCCCAGTAAATTAACCTCAGTAGGCGGTCGATCAGGAAGTATACGTACTGCATGTCAAACAGCGGCATGTGGCCGACCTTGATCTGCCGCGCACGGTCTCGCATCAATTGTGGGAGGCGCCCGCGCAACTTGCGCCGGCCAAAGTTGGCGCCCTTTATCAGCACCACGAACAACAGTGTGGCAGCGGCAGAAAAACCCAATGCCTTGAGCAAGAAGCGCAGGCTGCGCGCTTCACGCGTTTCATCCACCACCTGGCGCAGGGTGGCGGCAGCCCTCTCGGCGGCCAAGCGGGTATCCCCGCCCTCCACGCCCAGATCCTGCGGCGCGACGATGAACGCTCGGCGCCCGCCCAGCAACACCAGGTGGCTGTTAAGGATCGGGTCAATGCTTACGTACAACTCATCGGTGCCGCGCAAGGTGTCTTCGATCACCGTCGTGGCTCGGTGCACCCGGGCAGCGGGCGTCTCGCCGAGCAGCGTGGCATTGAAGGTGAACACGCTGCGGTTGGCAATACGCAATTCGGCCGGCTCGCCCGGCACGCCGTCGGTGGCGCTACCCGTCGCGTCGTTGCCCTGCCCCGCCACTGGTAGCAATGCACATAGCATGAGTAGCACAGTCAGAAAACGATTCATTGCACACTCCCCGGCCGGTAACTCTGTAGTGATAGCACCGCTTCACTGGCCAGTGCCGCGTCCCAGGAACCAGCGATAGTAAGGGTTGTTGCCATCGCTGCGCGCCAGTTCGCGGGCCTCGTTCGCCCACGCCTGGCGGTTCCCGTTGTAGGCGTGCAAGCTGAGGCTGTAGAACCGCGCCAGGCTACGCCACTGGTCATTCACAGCAATAGCAAAACCAGGCTCGCCACCTTGCAGCGGCGGAGCAACGCGCAAGGCCAGCAAGGTCGGCAGCACGCGAGTGATTTCTCGCGGGCGCACCCACGGGGCATACTCGATGCGCGGCTGATCGTCGGTCACCGGCAGGGCATCGGCGGCGTAACGCTGCAACCCGGCTCGGTCGGTGACCCAGGTGGCCAGCAAGGCCTGCGGCGAGTCGATGCCCACCTCGGCAAGCGCCTCAGCCACCGGCACCTGCGCCAGGCGCTGGCGAATGCGCGGCACATCCAGTTGCAGCGGCTGCAGCGAACCGATCAGCAGCATTTCGTGAAACTCGGTGGTCCATAGGCTGGCATGGGGGAACACGTCAATGAAGCTGCGCACCAGCGAACGGCTGTCTTCATCGTTTTGGGTCGGCAGGGGCAGCCATTGCGCCATCAGGCCACCGTGCTGCAAACGGGCGGCAGCCAATTGGTAAAAATCGCGGGAGTACAAATTGACCACGCCCGCAGCTGAAGGCGGTGGCGGCTCCAGGGTCACCAGGTCGTATCGTTCTTCGCTGCGCAAGAGTTCACGACGGCCGTCGCGCAGGCGAATGTCCAAGCGCGGGTCGACAACGGCGGCGTAGTTGCCTTTGAAATGAGGTGCGGCTTGCAGGACTTCGGGCAGTAGTTCGGCCACCACCGGACGGTTTAGGCCCGGGTAGCGCAACATCGCCCCTGCGGTGATACCGGTGCCAAACCCGATCACTAGCGCCGAACGGGGTTCACCGTTGTGGATCAACAACGGCAGTAAAGCCTGCAGCCGCATATAGCGCAGTGACGGCATGGCATCGCCGGTATTGGAAACGCCCTGGATGTAAAGCCGGCTGAAGGTCTGACCCTCACGCCCCTGGGTCACCACCGCCACCGTGCCGCCCTTGCCCTCATGGTAGTAAGTCAACTGCCCGTTGCGCGCCCCTGGCAGCAGGCCAGCCAATTGTTGCGGTGGCGTCAGCAGCGCTACCAGCACGGTCGCCAACGCCACCAGGCCTACCGCAACACTCGCCGGGCGCCGTACGCCCTGCCCTCGCCAGGCGGCTACCAGGCCGACAACTGCCGCTACGCTGGCCAGTACACCCAAGGCACGCACCAGGCCCAAGTGCGGCACCAACACGAACCCGGTGAGCAGCACGCCGACGATACCGCCCAAGGTGTTGAGCGCCACCACCGCACCGACATCCCGGCCCACGTGGCCGCTGTCCACCGCCAGCCGCAACGCCAGCGGAAACGCAGCGCCGAGGAAAGTGGTGGGCAAAAACACCATGCACAGGGCTGCCACGGCAAACCGGGCGCACATGCCGGCCAGTTCACTGCCGGTCAGCTGCAGGGCAAACAATTCGGCCTGGGTCTGCGCTAACACCAGCCAGCGCCCCAGCCCGGCGAGTTGCAGCATTGCAAGCAGGCCGGCGACGGCGATCAAGAGGCCGAACAAGCCCCACGGGTCACGAATGCGGTCGGCGCGCCGGGCATACAGCGCACTGCCGGCCAGCAGGCCGCCCAGGTAGGTGGCCAGCACCACGGCAAAGGCAAACGCCCGGGTGCTCATGAACGGTACGATCGACTGGCTCCAAACCACTTCGTAGCCCAACGCCACGCCCCCGGCCACGCAGTACAGGCTGATGGCCAGGCGGGCCTGCGCCGAGCGCGGCATTGAGGTTGCCTGGGCTGGCGGCGTTAACGCAGTGTCACGCCGGCGCGCCAACCAGGCGCCCAGTGCAGCCAGCAGGTTCAGACTGGCTGCGGCGCAGGCGCTGCCGCTCACGCCAAGGCGCGGCAATAGCACAAAGGCGGCCAGCAAGGTACCGGCAATGGCGCCTGCGGTATTGGCCGCGTACAAACGACCGCCCGCCTCCGCCAGTTGCCCGCTGGCAGGCGCCAGCGCGCGAACCAGCACGGGCAAGGTGCCGCCCATGAGCAACGCGGGTACACCCACCAGCACAAAGGGCAACACCCAGGCCAACAGGCCGGCACTGGCTTCCAGCCGGGCGAAGGGCCCGGCGGCGTGGGCCAGGCCCAGGGTGGAGCCCAACCCCAGCACCGCCACGGCCAGTTCCAGGAACACGTACAAGCGTACCGGGCGTTGCAATCGGTCAGCCCAGCGCCCGAACAGCAACCCGCCTACAGCGAGCCCGGCGAAAAATGCACTGATGCCGGTGGCCACGGCGTGCACTTCTACGCCTACCACCAGAGACAATTGTTTGATCCACAGTACTTGGTAAACGAGGCCGGCAGCGCCGGAGAGGAACAGCAGCGTGGCAGGTAGGGCCAGCAGCAGTCGAGAATTGGTGCGCGGTGCATGCGAGACAGCGGAGGATGCTGCAGATGATGCCATGCGTGAATGCCTTGTCCGATGATTGGACTGTGGGAGCGGATTTACCCGCGAATCAGACACCGCAGAGCCAGGCACCAGCTTCGCTGATGCTCGCGGATGAATCCGCTCCCACAGAAGTTACGCCAGCTGTTCAGGAATCTGCCTATTCAGCTCCCGAAGCGTTACTCACTGCTTTTTCATTTTCTCTTCGATCTTCTTGTCCACGTCAGCACGAATCTGGTCGATGCTGAAACTGGCGGGGCGTTGGCTCGGCGGGTAATCGACAAAGGTCTGCAGGAACTTCGCTGCTTTCTGCACACCATTGAAGATCAGGTAGTCGTTTTTCGCCACCCAGTCGTAGTACTGATCAGATACCACATCGGCCCGCTCATACGGGTCCATGCGTAGGTTGAACAGTTTCGGTACCCGCAGCGGGGTGAACGGTTCGCTCCAGACCTTAAAGCCACCCGGTGCGCGTTGCTCGGCGAACACCAGCTTCCAGTCACCGTAGCGCATGCCCACCAGGTCGCCGTCGTCGTTGAAGTAGTAGAACTCGGTGCGAGCACTCTTGTCGGTTTTGCCGGTGATGTAGTCGAGCTGGTTGAAGCCATCCAGGTGCACCTTGAAGTTCTTGCCTCCCAGGTCGGCGCCCTTGAGCAGGCGGTCCTTGATGTCGGTGTCGCCCACGGCGGCCAGCAGGGTTGGGAACCAGTCCAGGCCAGACATCAGCTGGCTGGAGATGGTGTCAGCCTTGACGTGGCCTGGCCAGCGGACGATCGCCGGCACTCGGTAGGCACCTTCCCAGTTGGAGTTCTTCTCATTGCGGAACGGCGTGGTGGCGGCATCCGGCCACGACCACTGGTTCGGCCCGTTGTCGGTGGTATACACCACGATGGTGTTGTCGGTGACCTTCAGGTCGTCGAGGGTCTTGAGCAGTTTGCCGACGTCGCCATCATGTTCCAGCATGCCGTCGGCGTACTCGTTGCCGACCATGCCGCTCTGGCCTTTCATAGACTCGCGCACGTGGGTAAAGGCGTGCATGCGGGTGGTGTTCATCCACACGAAGAACGGTTTGTTGGCCTTGACCTGTTTGTCGATGAAGTTGATGGCTGCCTGAGTGGTCTCGTCGTCGATGGTTTCCATGCGCTTCTTGTTCAGCGCACCGGTGTCTTCGATCTTGCCGTCGGCGCTGGATTTGATCACCCCACGCGGTGAGGCGGCCTTGACGAAATCGGTATCATCCTTCGGCCAATACGGGCGCTCCGGCTCCTCTTCGGCGTTCAGGTGATACAGGTTACCGAAGAACTCGTCGAAACCGTGATTGGTCGGCAGGTATTCGTCCTTGTCACCCAAGTGGTTCTTGCCGAACTGCCCGGTGGCATAGCCCTGGGCCTTGAGTGCCTGGGCGATGGTCACATCGCGCGCCTGCAGCCCCACCGGCACGCCGGGCATGCCGACCTTGGACAACCCAGTGCGCAGCGCCGTCTGGCCGGTAATGAAGGTAGACCGGCCCGCGGTGCAGCTGTTTTCCGCGTAATAGTCGGTGAACATCATGCCTTCTTTGGCGATACGGTCAATGTTCGGTGTCTGGTAACCGACCACACCTTTGCCGTAGGCACTGATGTTGGTTTGGCCGATGTCGTCCCCAAAGATGATTAGGATGTTCGGCTTGTCCGCCGCATTGGCCATCCCCATTCCAAAGGTTGCCGTGGCCGCGAGGGCGGCCGCTGACAACCAAGCTCTACTGGACTTCATAGCTACGCTCTCCGTTTCACTTCCTGCTGTCGTCCACGACTGCTAGCACGGAAACTACCGTGCGTCTGCGGCTGGTTTTCGAATCATTGCGGTGTTTCAAAGGGGTACACACGGCGCCAATCGCTGGCCATGTCGACCACAGTCCAGCCCTTGGCCTGGGCCTGGTCCAAGGCCTTGTCGAGCCGGCCCACAGAACTCTTGCGGTCATACGCCCACTCGCGGTGGGCGTCGGTATGGTGCACCAGCCCCGCAAAGCGCTTGCCCTTTCCGGCCGTAGTCCACTGCAACATCTGCAAGTCACCGTCAGAGTTGCCAAAGGCCAGCACTGGCCGACGGCCAATGATCGAGTCAATGCTGACCGGTTTGCCCGGACCATCGTCGTTGTGCACGAGCTTGGGCAAACGCTGGATGCTCAATGTGCCTTGCTTATCCTGGAGCGATGCACCCAAGGTAGTGCCGATCACCTGTTCGGGGGGGATGCCATACACCTCTTCGGCAAAGGCGCGCATGAACGCTACCTCCCCGCCGGAGACGATGTACGTCTTGAAGCCGTTGTCACGCAGGTAGTCCAGCAGTTCCAGCATCGGCTGGAACACCATTTCGGTGTAGGGCTTGCCGGTACGCGGGTGGTGGGCGCTGGCCAGCCAGCTACGGCTGCGGGCGATGAAATCTTCACTGCTCACACCCGCATGGGTCGCCAGCACGATTTTCATCATACCGTCCATGCCTTGGGCGCCGAGGGCCTGGTGATCGTTCTCCAGCACTGCCTTGAACGGTTGCTGTTCGCGCCACTGCGGGTGCTGCGGCGCCAGGCGCTTGATTTCATCCATGGCGAACAGCACTTCGAAGTACATCGGTTGCTCGCTCCACAACGTGCCGTCGTTGTCGAACACCGCAATGCGCTCGGCGGGTGCGATGTACTCAGGGCCACCCACCTCGGTAACGGCGCTGACGAATGCCTCGATGGCCTCGCGCGACTGCCCTTCGCGCCAAGAAGCCAGCGATTCGGCCGCCAGTGCCTGCATAACCGGGAAAATCAACAGCCCACACAATAATGTGCGCGCGAAAGCTTTGCGAATCGGGGCATGGCGCATAGTCAACCATCCTTGCTGAAGTTACCTGGCTGACCACGCGGGTCAGGGGTTCAGTTGCTTGAGCGCGTGTTTACCCTGGGCCTTGGGTGGCAGGGCCTCGACCCGCTGTCGCAGGTTTTGCAACACACGCCGGCGGGCATCGGCAGGCGGCCGTTCAGAGCGTCCTGTGGCATAAAATTCTTGCAAGAAGGCTAGCAAAACCACGTCGTTCTGCCCGTCGCCAGGATGTTCACTTGACGACAGCGTGCGCTGCCCGGTGGCACGCCGCAGCCAGCAGTACATAGCGTCCAGCCGCACTGGTTCTTTGGTGCACTGCTGCCGAGCCTGTCGCCAGGCATAGCCGGGCGACTCCAGCCAGGCCTGATGGCGGCGTGCCTGCCAGCGCCGCAGCCGCTGCCAGCCGGCCATCCCCCATTCGCGTGCGGCCCAAGCCAGCCCGGCCAGCAACAACAGCAGCAATGCCAGCAGTACACCATGGCTGGCGATGCTGATCTGCGCCCCCTGGCCCAGCGCGCGCAAGTCCTCACGAAGCGAGAATGGCGCCTGGTAGCTGCCCTCGCCTGCCTCAAGGTCCACGGCGGGCACGGTGAGCGTTCGCGCCTGGCCAGTGATGGCATCCCACCACTGCACGTCGATGGCGGGTAGCTGGTAGCGGCCTGCGCCACCCACCACATAGGTGACACTGTCTTCGCGCTGACCACCCAGCGTGCCCCCACGGCCGTCGCTCAGCGGAATCACACTGGGCGTCTGCACGTAGCGTTTAAGCCCCTTTACTTCAGCGAAGGTCGGCGGCGGGATGAGCATTGCCTGGCTACCGCGGGCGACGATATGCACCTTGCGGGTAAGGCTGTCGCCTGCACGCAAGGGGGTGTGCGAACGCTCCACAGTCTGGTCGACCTCAACCGCCTGCGCGACCAGCCGTTGCTCGCCGCCGCCACCGCCGGGGCTTTTCACCGTGAACGACAAAGGCGCGCTTTGTATCGTCTGCGCAACCGTGCCCTGGCCTGGATGCACACGGAATGTAAGCGCAGGTATGCTGAAAGGCTGGGCCACCGTGGGGGTGATCTGGTAGCTGTAGCGCAGGCCGAAGAAGGCTTTGCCATCGAGTCGCTGGTTCAAGTGCTGGGCCTCGCCACCGGGCGGGTTCACCACTGCACCGGGCAACTGCAGCACCGGCAGCTCGGGCGGCGCGGTGAACCAGGTATCCACCAGCAAGTCCACTTCGAGGGTCATAGTGGCACCGACCATGACGGCGTTGTCCGGTACCAGGCGCGCCTGCACCCGCACCTCTGGCTCCGCAGCATTGGACAACCCCGCCAACCCGGCCAGGCAGCCCAGCAAAAGCACGGCAAGGCGGCTCATGGCGCCTCCTCGGCCGCGGTATGCCGCGCGGCCTCCTGTATCGAGAACTTGCGCTTGAGAAACTGCGCGGGTGATGTGGTCAGGTTGTTCAACCACACTTGGTCGGACGCCGCCTGTGGCGTCTTCTTCTGCTGTTGCTGGCCGCCGACGGCCGGGGTCTGGTCTTCGACCACCTTGTCGGCTTTTTCGTCGGGCGTACCGGCCTTCTGCTGGTCCTCGTAGTCCTTTTGCAACGCCTGCGCCAGCGCCAGGTTGGCCTTGGCTTCAGCGAAGTCCGGCTGCAGGCGAATGGCCTGCTGGTAAGCCGCGATGGCCTGATCGAACTTGAACAGTCTTACGTAGCTGTTGCCTTGGTAGAACCAGGCGGGTGCCGTGTCCAGTTTGCCAAGGACGGCCAGCGCTGCCTGAAAATCCGCGGCCTGATAGGCAGCCACGCCTTTCCAGTAAGGGTCGTGGAAGTGCGCGGCAGCTTGCGGGTAATGGCCGTGCTCGAACGCCCAGCGTCCTTGCTGGTCTGCGGTGAAGAAGGCATCGGCAAGGACACCGGCCCGGGCAGGCTCTGCCCCGGTCCCCAGTAGCAACGCCAGTAGCAACCCAGGTAACCAGTTCACCCGCCAACCGCGACGTACGCTGAACAAGCCGATTACCAACAGCGGCCAGCACAACCAGTAGCCGGCGTCCTTCCAGTGCACCTGACCGGCATCGGCGCTGGCGGCCTTGAAGTGGCGCTGGGCGTGCAGTTCGATCCAGTCCAGGTCATCGTCGCCCAGCGTAAGGCTGCCCAAGCTCGCGCTGGCGGCCTTGGCCAATCCCTTGAGGCCTTGCTCATCGAAGTCGCCCTGCACGGGCCGGCCCTCGGCGTCCAGCCGGGGCATGCCTTGGGTAGTACGCAGAGGGCCCGTGGACTGGCTGCCGACCGCCAGCACCAGCACCTGCAACGCCGTGCCATTCAGGCGTTTATCGATAGCGTCGAACTGGCTGGGGTCGGCGCCGTCGGTCAACAATACCAGGGTGCCTGGCGTTTTTTCCGCATCCAACAGCTTGAGCGCCTGGTCGATCACGCCCAGTACATCCTTGCCGGGTGCGCTCATCAAGTCAGTGCTCAATGCCTGGATGAACGTGTCGAGCAGGCCTGGATCCTCAGTAGCCGGCAGCACCAGATGAGCACTGCCGGCGTAAGCGATCAGCCCGGTGCGCGCGCCTCCACGGCGCATCACCAAGTCGTGCAGGGTATGGCGCGCGGCAGCCAGGCGGCTGGGCGGTACGTCATCGGCGTCCATTGAAGGCGACAGGTCGACCGCCAGGATCAGCGGCGCGCGGTCATCGAGAAAGTCCGGGATGTCCTGCTGCCAGGTTGGCCCAGCAGCCGCCAGTGCAGCCAGCACCAGCATGGCGCCCAGCCCGTGCACCGGGCGCAGTCGGCGTGGGTCCGTCGGGGTGATCATCAAGTGCTCGACCAGGTGCGGGGCGATGACACCATTCAACTGCCGCCGCAGGTCGTGGCGCCGCAGCCATAGCAACGGCAGCAGCACACCGGGCAGGATCAGTAGCAGCCACAACGGGCGCAGAAAATGGAAGGTGGCCAGGTCGACGGTCATGCCTGCATCCCCGAGCGTCGTGACCACGCCACCGCCAGCAGGTGACTCGCCAGCAGCGCAGCGGCCGCGGCGCCCAGTGGCCACACGAACAGGTCGCGCTTGGGCTGATGGCTGAAGGTCTGCACCTTGTGCGGGGTCAGCCGGTCTAGGGTGGCGTACACCTGCTGAAGCGCCTGACGGTCGTCAGCGCGGAAGAACTGACCACCGGTTGTCCGCGAAATTGCCTGCAATGTTGCCAGGTCGACCTTGGCATCGCCGGTGGCGTGGGGGTCGCCGATACCAATGGTATGCACGACGATGTCGTTGGCCTGAGCCAGCCGGGCGGCGTGGTCGGGGGTAATGGCGCTGCTAGTGTCATTGCCGTCGGTCAGAAGGATTAGCACTTTCTCCTGCTCATTGGTGTTTTCCAGGGCTTTGATGGTCAGGCCAATGGCATCGCCCAGTGCGGTGTTGGGCCCGGCCATGCCGATACCGACCTCATCGAGCAGCAGCAGCAGACTGGCATGATCGAGAGTCAACGGCGCCTGCGGATAGGCGCCGGTGCCGAACACGATCAGGCCGATGCGGTCGTCCTTACGCCGGGCGATGAAGTCGCGCACCACCGCCTTGACCGCAGTCAACCGGTCGGTCCTCTGGCCGTCGGCATCACTGTAGTCGGAGGCCTCCATGGATTGGGAGATGTCGATGGCCAGCATCAGATCGCGGATCGGCTGTTCGCGCTGGACGGGTTTTTCCACTAGCACCGGCCGGGCACAGGCCGCCACCAGCAGACACCACACCAGCACATTGAGCAGCAGTTGCGCACGCCCGCCGCCACCATTCGCCTGCCCCGGCTGCTTACCCACAGCGCGGCTCATGGCCGCGAAAAACGGCACGCGCAACGCGCTACGGCCTTCTTGATACGGGGCCAATAACCGATAGGCCAGCCACGCCAGCGGAAGCAGCAGAAACACCCAGGGGTAATCAAACTGCCACATGGTGCCCCTCGATCCAGCTGCGGCTGGCACTGAAGAGCGCGCTCGCTTGCTGTGCATCCAGTGCGCGCAGGGCGGCATCGGGCGCGTAGGCAAGCGTGTGCAATGTTTGGGCGAAGTCGGCGGGCAACGGCTGTGGTGCGCGCTGGTCGAGAAAGGTTTGCCAGGCCGCACCGGCCAGACTGGCAGCCGTGGGCCCGGCCGGCATCGACAACGCAACGCGCTTGAGCAGTACGGGTAGTTCGCGCAGTGCGGCCAGGCGCTGTTCTCCCTGGCTCGCGGCCAGCGCATCGAGCCGGGCCAGCGCCTCGCGACGATATTGGTCACGCTGCCAGCGGCGCCAGCGCAGCGCAGCCCACAGGCCAACCAGCGTCAGCAGCAAAATGCCGAGCGCAAGCCAGGCCCAGGTCTGCGGCAAGTAGCTGAACGGCGGCACCCCGGGTGCCAGCTCGCGCAGATGATCTATGGATGGTGCCGTACTGTTCATCGGGGCACCTGGGCCAAGCGCCCCAGCTCACGACGCAATTGATCAAGGCTGTCGTCGCCGGTGCTGATCAGCATCAGCGGTACCTGGCTGCGACGCAGCAGGTCGGCCACATCTTGCAGGCGCCCGGCCAGAAACTCGCCCAAGGGCCGATTGATGCGCCGCTGCCCCACCTCCAGTTCCACCTGCACAGCACCCTGGGTGACGTTCAGCCGGCCCTTGTCCGGCACCTGGAGGGCAATTGGGTCGTACACCTGAATCGCGATCACATCATTGTGCTGGCTTAGCTGGCGCAGCAACGGCAAGGTGTCTGGCGTGATGCCGGCAAAGTCGCTAATGATGCAGATCAAATGGTCGTGGCCTGCACTGGCAGCGCAACTGCGCAGCACCTTGTCCAGCTGGGCATCGTTTTCCTGGTCGGCGGCATACGCCGATAACCGGTGGTTGGCGTTTACCACCGAGCTGCACAGCGCTTCGACCCGCGCCCGGCTGCGCAGGGGCCTGACGTACTGCACCTGCTGGCCGTCGAACACCATACCGCCGACCCGGTCACCGGCATGAAAAGCCATCCACGCACAGAGGGCTGCCAGTTGCGCGGCGCTGACCGATTTGAAGTAACGCTGCGACCCGAAGTACATGCTCATGCGCTGGTCCACCAGCACCAGGGTCGGCCGGTCGCGCTCCTCGGTGAAGGTGCGCACGAACGGTTTGCCGTAGCGCAGCGATGCCCGCCAGTCGAGGTGGCGCAAGTCGTCGCCGGGCAGGTAATGGCGCAGCTCGTCAAAACTTAACCCCCGCCCACGCAGGCGCGAGGCGTGGTTGCCGGAGAGGATGCTCGACAGCGGCTGGCGGGCAACGAAGCTCAGGCCGCGGGCACGAGCCTCCAGCGCCATCAGCTCGGCGAGCGAGGCATACACGAAGCCGTCTGCAACTACCTTGTTGGCATCCATAGCATGTCCGTCAGGCGGGAATCGCCACCTTGTCCAGCAACCGGTCAATGACCTGGTCGGCCGCCACGCCATCGGTGACCGCGTCATAGGAAAGCTGCAAGCGGTGCCGCAGCACCGGATGCACAACGGCACGCACGTTGTCGGGCGACACGAAGTCCTGGCCTTGCAGCCAGGCGTGGGCGCGCGACACCCGGTCGAGGCTGATGCCGCCACGCGGGCTGGCACCGATCCTGATCCAGCGCGCCAGGTCCGGGTCGTAGTCATTCGGGTGCCGCGTGGCGTTGACTAGGTCGATCAGGTAACGGTCGATGGCCTGCGACACATGCACCTGCGCCACCTCGCGGCGGGCGTCGAAAATCACCTGTTGGGCCAACCGTGCCGGTTGTGCGGCAGCCTCGTGGCTGGCCTGGTCCTCTTCCCGCACCAGGCGCAACACCTGGGTTTCGTCCTCGGGGCGCGGGTAGTCGAGTTGCAGCTTCATGAGGAAGCGGTCCATCTGCGCCTCGGGTAGCGGGTAGGTGCCCTCTTGTTCGATCGGGTTCTGGGTAGCCAGCACCATGAAAAGCCCGGGCATCGGGTAGCTCTGCCCAGCCACGGTGATCTGGCGCTCTTCCATGGCTTCGAGCAAGGCCGCCTGGACTTTGGCCGGGGCGCGGTTGATTTCATCGGCGAGGATAACGTTGCCGAACAGCGGACCGGGCTGAAAGCTGATCTTGTTGCCTTCCGGCGTCTGTTGCAGGATCTCCCCGCCGGTGATGTCCGAAGGCAGCAGGTCCGGGGTGAACTGTATGCGCCGCATCTGCGCCTCAAGGTGCGTGGCCAGGGCCTTGACCGTGCGGGTCTTGGCCAGGCCGGGCAGACTTTCGAGCAGAACATGGCCGTTGGCGAGCAGGCCGAGCAGGACATGGCGGATGGTCTCGGCCTGACCGAGGACTTTTTCGGCGACCGATGCCTCCAGGGCCTGGACGTGTTCGTGGGTGTTCACGGGCGCGGTCCTTGGGTGGGTTAGCGGTCTGATAGATCCTAGTCCCACGTGAGGTGGGTGCAATAGCGTGTCGTGAAGAGAGAATAGGGTTTTGATCGGTTTTTGATTTTTTTCCTGCGCCTGGGAGATCGCGCGCCGCCCGCGCAGCGCGCGATCTTAAACAAAATAATCGCACCGCAAACACATCACGGCCGTTCCTTCCAATAGGGCTCAATGGCCTGCAACCGCGGATCCTCCGGCGCCACTTCACGCATCCGCTGAACATACGGAAACGCTTGTTCACGCTCCCCCGCCAAGGCGTGCAGGTAGATCAGCGTGTACAGCAAATCCGCATTCTCCGGCGCTTGCTCCAACCCGCTGCGCAACGCCACCAACGCCTCATCCCGACGGTTCATCCGCGACAGCAGCAACCCCTGGTTGTAACGGATGCGTGAATTTCCCGGCAGCGCCACGGCAGCCTGTTCCATCCAGCCGACCGCCTCATCGGGTTTGTTCCGCTCCACCAGTAGTAGCGCCAGCATGTAGGCCAGATTGCCACGATCGGCCTGGGGCATCTTCTCCAGCGCCACGCCATCACGCAGCAACTGTTCGGCATCGCCCAGCCGCTGGGCGCTGCTTTCAAGTGTCACCAGGTTGACCCTGGCAGGGACGAAATACGGGTCCATCTTCAGGGCCTGGCGGTACTCTTCCATCGCCTGCTCGTCGCGCCCCTGGCGTTGCAGCAGCACGGCCAGGTTGAGCCGTCCACCGGGCAAGTCGGCGTTGCTTCGCAGGCGCTGTTCGTACTCGGCAAGCAGGGGCGCAAACGCAGCCGGCAACTGCGCTGGCGGTACATCGGCCAACGCCCGCACAGCCTCGTCACGCACCGCCCGGGTTGGGTCTTCAAGCAGTGGCAGCAGCGGTTTCAGGCGCTCCTCGGCCGGCAGACTGGTAAAACCGGACACCGCATAGGCACGCACCACGGCGTCTTTGTCCTGCAAGGCCCAGCGCAGGTTGCTGGCGGCAGCTGGGCCAATGTCCGCCAGCTGGTCGGCGGCGGTGGCGCGGACAATCGCCGGGTTGCTCTTGTCGGCCAACACGTAGCCCAAGCGGCTCAAGGTGGTGGACGGGTCTTGGCGCACGGCATGGAACGCTTGCCCGTAATGGGACGGGCGCTTGGGGTTTGCAAACCAGCTGTCGATGGCGCTGGCAGCCCAGGCTGGCTTCTGATCCTGATGGCAAGTGGTGCAGGCGTCCGGACCGGTGTCAGCAAGGTCGGGCCTCGGGATACGGATGCTGTGATCGCGCCGAGGGTCGACCACCATGTAGTTCTTGGTTGGCATATGGCAGTTCACGCACTGCGCGCCGGGCGAGCCGACCACGTGGTGATGGTGCGCCGGGCTGTCGTAGTCCTTGGCCTGCAGGCCGGCGAAGCGTGCGGTGTTGGGCTGCGTATTGTGACATTGCACGCACAGGCCATTGCCTTCGATTCGCACCTTGGTTGTGTGCGGGTTGTGGCAGTCGGTGCAGGCGACCCCGGCCGCGTACATCTTGCTTTGGCTGAACGAGCCAAATTCATAGACCTCGCCGTCGATCTGGCCGGCGTCATGGTACAGGCCGGTACGCAGCGTAGCCGGCAAACTTTGGTCGAGTTGGGGATGGCCGGGTAGTTGGCCGGAGCCCAGGCCTTGGCGGCGGCTGTGGCAATAGGCGCACTGCTCGACCTGCCCCTTGCTGCCCAAGGCTTTGAAATCCACGACTAAACCTTGCGCCGGAGAGGCGCCGGGATGCTGTTTGGCCCAGTCGACATGGGCCTGACCTGGCCCGTGGCAACCTTGGCAACCGACATTCTGTTCCTGCCAGGTACTGGCAAAGCTGTCTTTTTTGTCATCGTAGTGTTTGGCCAGCGCGGTGGAGTGGCAGTCGGCGCACATGGCGTTCCAGTTCTGGTAGCGGCCGGTCCAGTGCAGGGGGTCGTTAGGCGCGAAGCGCTGCCCTGGATACAGCGAGAACCAACGCTGCCCGCCCTGTGCGGCCGGGCGGCTGTCCCAGGCAAGGGTCAGCGCCTGCAGGCGCCCTCGTGACAAGGCCACCAGGTACTGCTGCAAGGGTTCGAAGCCAAACGTATAGAGCACGCGAAAGTCAGCCGGTTTGCCATCTTCCCCCTCTAGGTTGACGTAATAGCCGTTACCTTTACGGAAAAAACGGGCCTGGACCCCGTCTTCGTCGAAGTGTGCGTTGTCGAAATTGCCGAGCACGTTATCAGCCGTGGGCTCACGCAATGCCCAGGCATGGTCGGAGTGTTGCCATTGGCTGGCCTGGTCGGCGTGGCAACCCAGGCAAGTGCCAGCGTCGGCATACCCCTCGCGCTCGGTGGCCTGTCGCGGCAATTGCCCCTCGGCGGCTGCCAGTGCTGCACTACTCAGCAAAAACCCGAGCATGCAGGTGCGTATCAATGCCAGTCCCCACTTCCTTGCCAGCATGCCCCGCACCATTGAATCGCTCCATATTTGATCCCCGATGCAGCGTAGTACACGTCCATCGGTCTGCAATGACTGAAAGCCTGTCTTTGGGCAAAGCGCGATTTCCTTCCTAAGATGAGTGAGTTGCCCCCGCGCTCAACAAGGACACGAGAATGCCCATGCCCGTCGTTGGACACTGCTGCCTGCCCCTACTGCTGGCATTGACAAGCGTCACCGCCTACGCCGAACAGGACACGCCTGGCGACGCCCCGCAAGCCATCCGTGTGCTGCTGGCCGCCGAGCTGGAAACGACCCTGTCCAGCCAGATGAATGGCACGCTGGGTGAGCTGAAGACCAACTTTGGCGAACACGTCGCCAAGGGCGCCACGCTGGCACGCTTCAACTGCAGCGAGGCCCAGGCGCGCGGCAAGGTGGCGGTGGCAGAACTGGCCATGGCCCGGCAGAACTTGCAGGCCAAACAGCAGCTGCGCAAGTTGGACGCCGTGGGCGACATCGAAGTGGCAGCCGCCAATACCGAAGTGCAGAAGGCCGATGGCGCACGCGCCATGGGCGAGGCGCAGATGAGTTACTGCCAAGTGCTGGCGCCGTTTTCCGGGCATGTCGCCAAGGTTTACGTGAAACCGTATCAAACTGTCAGCGCCGGCACGCCGCTATTCGACCTGGTCAGCGACGGCGCCCTGAAGGTGCGCCTGAACGTGCCGTCGAGCCAATTGAAGACCCTCAGCCCCGGCCAGCCGCTGGAGGTGAATGTTCACGAAACCGGCAAGACCTACCCGGCCAAAGTCAGCGTGATAAATGCTCGAGTCGATGCCGTGGCACAGACCGTGGAGCTGGAGGCGCGCTTCGAACAGCGCTTCCCTGATCTGATGGCAGGCATGAGCGGCACCGCGCGGTTCGCTCCATGACCATGAATCAGCCACTGCCGCACCCGCAAATGCTGCTGCAACTGGACGCCCTGCGCGACAAGGCGATGGCCGCCGAGTCGCTGAACGCGCTGGCCTTCAGCATGGCCAACGACCTGTACCCGCTGCTGCCCTTTCATCAAGCCCTGGTGTTCAGGCAAGCCAAGGGCGCTTTCGAGCTGCTGTGCGTGTCCGGTCTGGCACGCCCTACCGAAGACTCGCCGTACCTGGTGTGGCTGAAGCGGGCCAGCCACTGGCTGGGCGAACACATAAAAGACTCGCAACCGGCCTGGGTCACCGTTGCCACCGCCACGCCACCGGCCGACATCGCCGAAGGCTGGGCCGAATGGTGGCCTGCAGGCCTGTGGTGCATCCCGGTGCATGCGTCAACCGGTGAGCGCCTTGGCCTACTGGTGGTGCTGCTCGAAGAGCCGCCCCCCGCGATCTTGCCCAAGCACCTGGAAGGCCTGACCGGCACTTGGGCCTATTGCTGGAACGCCCTCACCCACCGTCAGCGCCTGGGCCGTTGGCGCCCGAGCCGGCGCCAGGTGCTGCTGACCTTACTGCTGCTCGGCGGCTTGCTGCTGGTGCCGGTGCGCCAGACGGCGCTGGCCCCAGCGCAGATCGTGTCGCGCCAGGCGCAGATCGTCACTTCGCCCATCGACGGGGTGGTCGCCCAGGTGCTAGTGCGCCCCAATCAGCCGGTTGACGCCGATACGCCGCTTTTCACGCTGGATGAAACCACATTGCGCAGCCGCGCCGATGTACTGGGCAAAGAGGTGGCGGTAGCCGATGCAGAACTGCTTGCGGCCAGCCAGCGGGCCTTTGACAACCCACAGAGCAAGGGCGAACTGACGCTGCTGCAAAGCCGCGTGCAGCAGCGCCGCGCCGAACTGGCCGCCGTGCAGGCGCAACTCAAGCGCACCCAAGTGCTGGCACCGCGCGGCGGGGTGGCAGTGTTCAGCGACCCCAACGACTGGCTGGGCAAACCGGTGTCCACCGGCGAGCGCATCATGCACGTTGCCGACCCGGCGCAGCCGGCCATGCAGATCCAGTTGGCGGTGGCCGATGCCATTGCCCTGGAGCCGGGTGCCGAGGTAACGCTGTTCCTGACGGCCTACCCGCTCAGCCCGCTTAAGGGCAAAATTCTTGAAACCAGCTATCAGGCCAGGCCCAGCGACGACGGTGTGGTCGCCTACCGCCTGCTGGCGAGCATCGAAGAACAGCCGGCGCATGCCCGCCTGGGCCTGCATGGCACCGCCAAGCTTTATGGCGACCGGGTGATGCTCGGCTATTACCTGCTGCGGCGGCCACTGGCTACGATGCGTGCCTGGAGTGGCTGGTGATGCTCGACCCGGCCGACCTGCCCCTGCCGCCTCTGCGCGAAGACCTGCGCCTGTGCGATGCCGCGGATAACCGCGACGGGGAGCCGGCGTGGATGATCCACGACACTGTGGTCAACCGCTTCTACCGCATTGGCTGGCTGGAGTTCGAGTGCCTGCTGCGCTGGGGCCAGTCACCCCGGCAGATCAGCGAACAGGTAGCGCGTGACAGCGCCCTGAAGCCGGATGTGGAGCAAGTACTGGAACTGCGCACCTTCCTCGAACACCACCAGCTACTGCGCGCCGGGCCCGAGCAGTTGGGCAAACTGCAGGCGCGTAGCGAAGCGCGTACCTGGTCGAGTTGGCGCTGGTGGTTGCACCATTATCTGTTCTTCCGCGTTCCTTTACTGCGTCCTCAAGTAGGCCTGCGGCGCCTGGCCGGGGCGCTCGGCTGGCTGTTCCATCCACTGACCGGCTTGTTGGTGATCGGCCTGAGCCTGCTGGGTATCCTGCTGGTGATTCAGCAGTGGGACAGCTTCACCCATGCGGTGGTGGAATCGTTCTCCACCGAAGGGCTGTTGAGCTTTGCGCTGGCCCTGATCGTCGCCAAAACATTGCACGAGCTGGGCCATGCGCTGGTCGCCACCCGCCTGGGCCTGCGGGTGGGACACATGGGGGTGGCCTTTCTGGTGCTGTGGCCAATGCTGTACACCGACACCGGTGAAAGCTGGAAGCTGAAGCATTCGCGCCAGCGCCTGGCAATCGCATCGGCGGGCATCGCTACCGAGCTGTCACTGGCGGGCCTGGCGACGCTGGGCTGGGCGTTATGCGGCGACGGCGCGCTGCGCAATGCCCTGTTGTACCTGGCCACCACCAGCTGGGTGTTGTCGCTGGCGCTTAACGCCAGCCCGTTCATGCGCTTTGATGGCTATTTCATCCTCAGCGACCTGCTGGACTTCCCCAACCTGCACGAACGGGCCTCGGCGCTGGCCCGGGTGGCCCTGCGGCGCAATTTGCTGGGGCTGCACGAGCCGTGGCCGGAGCCATTCCCCAGCCACCAGCGGCGTCTGCTGGTGGCCTTCGCCTTCGCCACCTGGGTATACCGTTTAGTGCTGTTTCTGGGCATCGCCGTGGCGGTGTACCTGTTCTTCTTCAAGCTGTTAGGAATCGTACTGTTCATGGTTGAAATCGCCTGGTTCATCGCCCTGCCGGTCAAACGCGAACTGAGCCACTGGTGGCAACAACGGGCGCGCATCCCAGGGGGGCGCAAGCAGCTGTTCTACCTGTGCATGGGGCTGGCTGTACTGGCCTTGGCGATGCCGTGGCACAGCCAGGTGGATGCGGTGGGAGTAGCCCGGGCCGAGCAGCAACTGCGGGTTTACACGCCCTACCCGGCACGCTTGCAAAGCCTGCGCGAGCAGGGCCAGGTCAAGGCTGGCGAAGTGCTGGCGACGCTGGACGAGCCGGACTTGGACTCACGCCTGCGCAGTAGCGAGGCCACTGCGCGCAGCTACCAGGCACGGCTGTCGGGCCTGCTGGCCGACCCGGCGGGGCTGAGTGTCGATGCCGCCACCCAGCAACGCCTGAACGTGCAGAACGAGGAGGCCCGCTCGGCCCGCGTAGAGATCGCCCGCCTGAATTTGCAGGCCCCCTTCGCCGGTACCTGGCTGGACCGCGATCCGGATTGGCGCGCTGGGCAGTGGGTCAATCGCCAGGAGCCGCTGGGCATCCTCATCGATCCCCGCCGTTGGCAGGTGGATGCCTATGTGGCGCAAGACCAGGTACACCACCTGGCCGTGGACAATACCGTACGCTTTTACCCAGAAGGCCAGGCGATAGCATTGTCCGGCAGAGTACTGGCCATTGGCAGCACCCGTGCAAATCAACTGGCCCACCGCATGCTGTCGTCCCACTTTGGCGGGCCCGTGCTCACCGGTAGCCAACCGTTGGTGCCGACCCATGCGGTGTTTCAAGTACTGATTGCACTGGATGCGCCGCTGGTTGGCCTGCACGAGACACGCGGCAGATTAAAAATCGACGGCGAGCGGCGCAGCGTGCTGGGTGAGATGGGGCGCTGGTTGGCAGGGGTTGCGTTGCGAGAGAGTGGGTTTTGAGTGCCAGGCTCCGTGTTGCCCGTACACCAAATCGGAAATTCCGGGCTACCCTTGATCTACTCAGAAACTGGCGTTGAACTTTCGAGCAGGTATGCATCATGGACATGAACAGCAGACCCGGCTTCGCCGCTGCATTGCGCCCTCGCTCACAAACCCTGGCGCTTGAGCAACGCATCCTGTTCGACGGTGCCGCCGCCACAGCCGTCGACCAGCAGCACAGCGACCCGAGCCACGCCGAGGCCAAGGACACGGCACACCCAGCCCCTACCGCCAGCGAGGCGCAAACCACCGCCGCGCCCGCCGCCCAGCCGCGCAACCTGGTGGTGATCGACGCCCGCGTGGAAAACCGCGAGCAACTGGCCGCCAACCTGCCCGCAGGCACAACCGCGCTGGTTGTCGACGCCGGCCAGGATGCCATCGCGGCCATCAGCAATGCCCTGGTGCAACTGGGCAAGGTCGACTCCATCCAGGTGTTCTCCCACGGCGCCGCCGGGCAGTTCACCCTGGGCAACCAGGTGTTCACCCAGCAAACCGTCGAGCAACTGGGCGACCGCCTCAGCAGCTGGCGCAACGAACTCAACGCCGGTGCCGACATCCAGCTGTACGGCTGCGACGTGGGCGCCGGCAGCAGCGGCAAGGCCCTGATCAACGAACTGGCGAGCTGGACCGGCGCCGACGTTGGCGCGTCCAGCAATGCCACCGGCAGCCAGCTGGCTGGCGGTGACTGGAAACTGGAAGTCAGCAATGGCGACGTGGACAAGTCCATCGCCCTGGCCGCCTCGACCCTGGCCAGTTTCCATGGTCTGTTGGCCGATGCCAGCCCCACCGCCAGCCTGAGCAGCGGCGGCACCGAGGTGCAGCTGGGCGAGCAATTCACCTTCACCGTCAGCTTCACCAACCCCTCTACCCAGGAAGGCTACGCCCCATACATCGACCTGTTCATGCCCGCCACCGGGCGCGACGGCGATGATGGCGCCACGTTCGTTTCCGCCACCTACCTGGGCCAAGCGGTAAACAGCTTCGTCATCACCTTTGACGCCAACGGCAATGCCACTCACCCATTGGCCAAGGACGCCAGCGGCAATGCCCTGGTGATCAACGCCGCCAGCGTCGGCATGAAGCCGGGCGACCAGATGGTGGTGCTGCAACTGCCCTATGCCAGCGTTACCAGCGGCCAGCCCAGCATCGACATCCAGGTCACCGGCCTGCTCAGCAACCTGGCCGACACCACCTATTCCGACGGCGCGCCCAACCTCACCATCAACGCCCGTGCCGGCTTCGAGTACGGCAACGATTCGCTGAACAACCCGGTGCAGGACCCGAGCGTGGTAGAGGCTTCGCTGCACAGTTTCATCATCACTCCGACCCTGCTCAAGGTCACGCAGACGGTCAATATGCCCGAAGGCGAAACCGTCACCGGCCCCAACTACACGCGCACCCAGACCGTCACCGTCACCCCGGCATCGGGGCAGACCCTGACCAACGTCACCGTGACCCAGACCGTGCCCGACCAGGTGCATGTCAGTGCCATCACACCAGGCCCCGGCGGCACGCTCACGTCGGTCACCCTGCACGATGGCCGGGTGCTCACCGACCCTGCTGCCATCGCCGTTGCGCTGGCCAGCCCGAATGTCTTCGTAGAGAGCTACAGCATCCACTACGACACGCTAAGTGCCGCTAGCGAGACGCAGGTGAGCTTCTACGTGCCCGAGATCGACGCCAACGGCAAACCCGTGCTTGACCCGGCCACCGGCAACTCGGTGACCATCGATTTCGGTACCGCCAGCGTAACCGGCGACTGGAACCCGCTGGACCCGCGCGACCGCCCCACTGACCCCGACGGCTACCCATTCAGTGAGGACGGCAACGGCCAGGGCGTGACCTTCGTGGCCAAGTCCATCACCCTGCTCAAGGGAGTGGACTTGCAGAACGATGTCGGCACCCCTGGGCTGACCCCCGGCGACACCCTGCGCTACACCATGGACGTGGCCATTTCCGACTTCTTCGCTTTTGGCGAGAACATCCTCGAACAAGGCCAGTTTACCGTCACCGACCTGCTCAGCGACGGCCAGACGTTCAGCGCAGGCACTGCGCCAACGTTGCTGATAATGGCCAATGGCGCCTCGCAGAGCATTGCCCTCATCTACACCCAGACCGTGAACGCCGACGGCAGTACCACGCTGGTTTTCGACATTGCCGAGTCCCTCCGCCAAGCGGTCGCCGGCCCGGGCCTGGCCGCGCTGTTCGGAGACCTGTACGACGATACCAACCAGGATGGCGCTACCGGCCTGCGCATCGTCTACGACGCGACGGTCGACACCACCTACACTAGCGACCACCCGCCCCACGACCAGCTCAACGAAGGCGACAGCGTGGGCAACAATGCCACCGTGGCTGCCACCGTGTTGCGCGATGCACTGAACATTGGCAGCACGCAGAGCGACGGTTCCAGCACCACCAGCACCATCCAGACCTCCAGCGTAGATATCGAACTGACCCAGGTGAACAGCGGCACCCCGCCCGCGAATGGCGAGCTGCGCCCGGGCGACGTAGTGACCTTCACCATCACATACGACCTACTGGTAGCCGACTACGAAAACTTCAAGCTGACCGCCTACTTGCCGCTGCCGCTGCTCAATGCCACCGGCATTACCTGGAGCTTCGGCAATGGCGCAGGACAGTGGACCTTCGGCAGCGGCAACAACATCCTCGATGTGCCGGACAGCGTCACCACCGGCCCTGGCAACTCCATCGTCTTCGACTTCGGCAACTTCGTCTCGGGCGGCCTGAACGGCGGCACTGTTCAAGTGCTATTCACCATGGTGGTGGGCGACCAGCCGTTTGCCGACCAGCGCGAGCTGGACGTGCTGGCACAATCGAGCCAGACCACCACGGTGGATAAAGACGTGCTGGTGTCGTCCGATGTGGCGGTGATCGAATCGGTGGCCGAGCCGGTGCTGGACATCAAGCATGGGGTGGTCAGCAGCAGCAACGGCACGGTCACCGGTACAACTGGCAGTTGGAACGCGCCAGGCACCGGCGGCGTGCCGTTCGGTGGCAGCGTCACCAGCCTGGCGGCGGTGGATGGCAACGTCAGCGGCATCGACGGCGCCGACACCCTGCGCCTGGCTACTGCGATCAAGAACACAGGTGGCGGCGGCGCTTTCGACGTCAGCACCAGCGTCACCCTGCCCAACGGCCTGGCGTTTGTCGGCGGCAGCCTGAGTGCCGCCAACCTGCAGATCTTCCGTGGTGATGGCACGCAACTGGTGCTGGGTACCGACTACAGCGTCAGCGGCAACACCATCACGTTCCTCGACGCCAACGGCCAGGCCACCCTGCTGGCCGGCCGCGCCGGCACGGCCAGCGACCTGTCCGGCGCCAACGTGGTGGTGATCACCTACGACGTCACAGTGAGCGACGCCATCCTCGCCTCCAGCACGCTGCAAAGCAGCGCGGCACTGACCAACTACGCCAGCGTCAATGGCGGCCAGGACTTCACCCCCACCGACCTGGTGGAAGACGCCAACCAGCAAGTGGCCGCGCCGACCATCACCAAGACCTACCAGAACGGCAGCCTCAGCAACGACGACTCCAGCGCCTCCCACACCACCGGAAGCAACCTGGTGATTGGCGAAAGCATGACGTACGACATCGTGGTCAACTTGCCCGAAGGCTTCACCGGCAGCCTGCGCATCAACGACCTGATCCCGCCCGGTCTGCGCCTGGACCCACGCTTCAACGGCAACCTGGGCTTCCAGATCATCACCACCGTGGCCGGCAGCGCCGCGCTTGGCGCCGACTTCAACGGCACCCTGAACGTCAACCCGGTCAACCTGGATGGCAGCGACGGCGCCGACTTGATGCTGGTGTTCAGCAGCGCAGGCGCATCGGCCGACAACATCACCGGCAACAACAGCTTCGTCATCCGCCTGGTGTTGGTTGCCAGCAACGTACCCGGCAACCAGCAAGGCACCACCTTGAACAACGGCGCGCAACTGGTGTACAGCGACCCCGATGGCGACACGCCCAATGGCAGTGTCCCGGCCGAACGCAGCGTGATCAGTGCCCAGCAGCCGGCGGTAACCATCGTCGAGCCGACGCTCACGGTGACCCAGCAAATCACCTCCACGCCGGTGTTCGGTGGTTACGAAGACGGCGATGTGGTGGACTTTGAAATCGTCATCAGCAACACCTCAGGCGTCAATGCGTTCGACATCAGCCTGCTCGACGGCCTGCCGACCGAACTGAGCGGCATCACCCTAACCGGCGTGGTTTACAGTGGCGGTGCCACCAACAACGGCGGTGCCGACTTCATCATTCAGGGCGGCCAATTGATCAGCGTAACAGGGGCGAACATCGACATCGCCAATGGCGGCAGCATTACCCTTCGCCTGACCGGCACGGTGAATGCCACCGCTGCCGGCGAGGCGGCGTTTCCCAACGCGGTGGATGTGCGCTGGACCAGCCTGGACGGCGCCAACAACACGGTCGACACCACCAACGGCGAGCGCAGCGGCGAAGATGGCATACTCAATGGCGGCACGCTGAACGATTACCGGGTGACCTCGTTGCTGGTATTCCCGGTCAGCAACGGCATCCGCATCAGCCGGGTGGGCGGCGTGGCCGACACAGCGCCGGCCACCAACGGCAGCGGCGCCACCGACACCAGTGGCCTGAGCGAAAACGTGGTGGTCGGCGAAATCGTGCGTTACCGGGTCGCGGTGCTGGTGCCCACCGGCGACAACCCGGACTATCAGATCCGCATCGAACTGGCAGCCGGACTTGAGTTCATCCCGGCCAGCCTCAACGATATCCTGCTCGCGTTTGTGTCCAACACTCCCGCCGGGCTTACCAGCGATGCCACCAACCTGATCAGCAGCGGCATCCTAAGCATGCAGGGCAATCAGTTGAGCGACGTGACCCAAGGCATCCAGCCCGACCTGTCCGGCGCCGTGCCAACCGGGGTGTTCGACATCAGCAATGGCCGCCTGGTGATCGTGACCAACGCCGATGGCAGCCAGACGGTGACGTTCAGCCTCGGCAACCTGACCAACACCGAAATCAACGACCCCGACGTCGAAGGCGTGGTGCTGGAGTTCAACGTGCGCGTCACCAACGTGGCCAGCAACCAGGCCGGTGCCAACCTGGGCGTAACGGCCCACGAGCACGTCGGCTTGAATGGCGGCGTGGATCGCGGCGTGAGCGACACGGTGTTCGAGCGTGTAGTTGAGCCGAGCTTCACCAACATGGACAAGACCGTGATCGACGTGGCCGCGGGCAGCGCTATCACCACGGCCACAGTGTCGGTCAGTTTCACTCAGAACGGCGAAGTGCCGGCCTACAACACCCACCTGACAGACCAGTTCCCCAACGGCAGCAACTATCAGGTGCAAAGCATCCTGCTCAACGGCGTGGCCCTGGACCTGGCCAACCTGCCGCCCGGGGTCAGCTTCAGTGATGACACCGGCATTACCCTGGATTTCGGCCGCTTGGCGCCAAATGACAGCGTGCAGGTGATCTACACCGTCGTCCTGCCCAATGTCACCATCGCCGACAACGCCGCCAGTGCCGCCGTGCTCACCTGGACCAGCCTGCCCACCGACTTCGAAACCAGTGGCTGGGGCGGCTCGCTGCCCGCCACCGCCGGGGGTGCTGACGGCGAACGCACCGGTCAGGACGGCGCAACCGGCCTGAACAACTACATCCTCAGCGACGGGGCCGGGATGGGCGTGATCCAGGGCACCCTGTGGGACGACACCCGCAGCGCTACCGATAGCGTCACCCCCGACGGCACAGGCCTGGACGGCATTGCCGTGACCCTGACCTGGGCCGGTGACGACGGCCAGTTCGGCAACGCCGACGACCGTACGTTCACCACCATCACCGCCAATGGCGGCCTGTACCAGTTTGCCCTGCTGCCCTCCGGCAGCTACCTGGTGGCTGTTGCGCAAACCCATCAAGCCGGTACCGAGAACGAATTCCGCGTGCGCATCGATACCGACACCGCCGCTGCCACGGCAGGGCTTGGCACTATCAACCTGAGCCTGGGCGAAGGCAGTACCGGCATCGCCGACGCCGGTTACGTGCACCTCAACGAAGCGCCCATCAATACGGTCGCTGACCAGCACGGCCAGGAAGACACCGTGCTGCACATCGGAGGGCTGGCCACCAGCGACGTGGACGTGAACGCCGGCAACGCCGACGGCGTGATGACCATCACCCTAACCGTGGTGCACGGAGTGATCTGGCAAAGCACCACGCCACCCGCAGCAAACGCCACCCCGCCGACCGGCTCAGGGCGCACCCTGATGCTCACCGGCACACTGGCTGAGTTGAACGTGGCGTTGAGCCAGCTGTACTACAAGGGCGACCAGGACTTCAACACCTTCCGCGACCGGGAAACGTTGACCATGGTTACCAACGACCGAGGCAACTTCGGTGACCACCCCTCAAGCGGCGACGGCATCCCCGGCCAGAACCCGGCCGATGCGCTGAGCGACACCGATGTGCTCAACATCGTGCTCGACCCTGTCAATGATGCGCCCATCGCCCAGAACGACCAGTACGATGCCGTGGAAGCCGGTGGCCGGAACAACGCCGATCCCGGTACCAATCCCACGGGCAATGTGCTGGATAATGACACCGACGTGGACATCCAAACCAACAACGATTTCCTTACCGTTACGCGGATCGCTAACGTCAACAACCCTGGTGGGATCGCCGTGGGCGCTACAGGGGTCACCACAGTTCAGGGCCTGTACGGCACGCTGTTCATCACCGCTACTGGCGGTTTCCAGTATGTCGTCAACAACGACGACCCTGCCGTGCAGGCGTTGCGCACCTCCAGCGACTTCCTCAGCGAAGTGTTTGCGTATGACGTTGTCGACAGCGGTGGTCTGGACAGCAGCGCGCAGTTGCTCATCAATATTCACGGGGCCAACGATACCCCCATCGCCAGCGGCGATGTGGGTATTGCCATCGAGGCCGGCGGCACCAGCAACGCTACGCCCGGGCAAGATGCCATCGGCAATGTGCTGGACAACGACACCGATGTGGATTCGGTGGCACTGGGCGAAACCAAGAACGTCAACGCGGTGCGCTACGACGGTCCCGGGGGCGGAAGGATCATCCCGATCGACAGCGGGGCGACAAACATACTGGCATCGTTCGGTACGCTCACGCTCAGTGCCGACGGCAGTTATCGCTACGTCATCGACAACAGTAACGCGGCAATCCAGGCGCTTTCCCCCGGGGACACACTGGTCGAACAGTTCACCTACCAGATGGTCGATGCCGGTGGCTTGAGTTCGGTGACCGTACTGCTGATCACCATCCAAGGGGCCAACGACGCGCCCGTGGCCGTGGACGACCGCGGCACTGCCACTGCAGGCGCCAGTGACGGCAGCCCGGCGCCGGTCAACGCAAATGGCAACGTGATCACCGGCAACAATGGCGTGGGCGCTGACACCGATGTCGACCGCGGCGACCAGCCCACCGCCACCCAGCTAAAGGTGGACGGTGTTCGCAGCGGCCTGGAAAGCGCAGGCGGTGCACTCAGCCCGGTGGCCGCCGGTACGCCGGCGTCGATTGCAGCCACCGTCGCCCGGTTGGCCGACAACAATCTGATAAGCGGCAACTTCGGCCAACTGGTGCTTAATGAAGACGGCACCTACAGCTTCACCGTCAACAGCGCCGACCCGGCCATTCGTGCCTTGGCCGTCGGGCAAAGCCTGGAGGTGATCTTCACCTACCAGATCCACGACAGCGGCGGGCTGACCGACCAGGCGCAACTGGTGATCAGTGTAACCGGCGTCAATGACCCACCCGTGGTCAACCCGGTCACGGTTGATGCCGTGGAGGCCGGCGGCTTAAACAATGTCACGCCAGGCCTGGACCCCAGCGGAAGCATCCGCAGCGCCTACAGCGACCCCGATGGCGATACCTTGACGATCACCGGCGTCATCAACCCCAGCGGTACCAGCGGCACGGTGGGCCAGAGCCTGGCCGGCAACTACGGCAGTCTGGTGCTCGATGCCCTGGGCAACTACCGCTACGTGGTGGATAACGGCAACATTGCCGTACAGGCCCTGCGTACCGACGCCGACCGGCTGATCGAGGTGTTTCAGTACAACGTCAGTGATGGCAACGGCAAGACTGTTACGGCCACCTTCACCGTGGTCATCCATGGGCGCAACGATACGCCTATCGCAGCCAATGACAGCGCCATCGCCATTGAGGCCGGCGGCACCAATAACGGCACACCTGGCCAGGCCGGCAGCGGCAATACCCTGACTAACGACCAGGATGTGGATGCAGGCGACAGCAAAGCCGTGGACGGCGTCTACCTCGGTACACTTGCAGCAGGCGGCACGTTCGTGCAGGTCACTGCCGGCGCCACGATCATCACCGGCAACTACGGCACCTTGAGCATCGACGCCAACGGCAACTACGTGTACACCATCAACAACAGCCTGGCGGCGGTCCAGGCACTCAAGGCCGGTGAAAGCCTCAGCGAAACCTTCAGCTACCGCATGCACGACACCGCAGGCGCCAGTTCGCAGGCGCAGATCACCATCACCATCGAAGGCCGTTACGATGCGCCGGTTGCGCACGACGACCTGGCGTATGCGGTTGCCACGGATGACGATGGCAATGGGGGCCGCAACCCCACTGGTAATGTGCTGAACAACGACACCGATGTGGATGCCAACGACACCAAGACCGTCACCGCCGTGGGCGTGGGGGCCGAGAGCAGCAACCCCACGCTGAACACGCTGACCGGCACCGCCACGGTCACCACCAACTACGGCACGCTGACGCTGAACGCCAATGGCACTTACCAGTTTGTGGTCAACTCCAACGACCCCGACATCATTGCCCTCGGGCCATTGGGCTTCGTCATCCAGCGCTACACCTACCAAGTCACCGATGCCGGCGGCTTGAGTGACACCGCCACCCTGTTCGTTCTGATACGCGGTGAGAACCAGCCCCCGATTGCTGGCCCGGACCAGGGCCTGGCCGTCGAAGCGGGTGGGCAGGGCAACAACATCCCTGGTAGCAACCCAGCCGGCAACGTCATGGACAACGACACCGACCCGGACAGCATCAACATCCTGGTGCCGGAAACACTGGAAGTGCTGGCCTTTTGGAGCGGCAACGGCCCGCTGCCCAACAGCCCAACCCCGACCGGGCAAACCCTGCGCGGCCAGTATGGCGACCTGACGCTGAACGCCGACGGCACCTGGAGCTATACGCTGGACAACAGCCTGGCCGCAGTGCAGGCGCTGCGCGTCAGCGGCCAGACCCTGACCGACAACTTCAGCTACCTGCTGACCGACGTGTGGGGCGGCACCGCCAACGGATTGCTGACCATCACTATCGACGGGCGCAACGACTTCCCCGTCGCCAACGACGACACGGCTGCTGCGGTAGAAGCCGGTGGCGTCAACAACGGTACCGCAGGGGTGGACCCTCGCGGCAACGTGCTGGACAACGATAGCGATGTGGACGGCGTGCAATACGGCGAAACCAAGACCGTTGTGCAGTACACCGGCGAAAATGGCCATACCGCCAGTGCAGGACAACTATTGCAAGGCCTATACGGCACGTTGCTGATCAACGCCGATGGCAGTTACCAGTATGTGGTCGACAACAGCAACCCGACCGTGCAGGCCATGCGCACGGCTGGCGAAGTGCTGCGCGAAGTATTCACCTACCGCATGCGCGACACCGGCGGCATTACCTCAGACGCCCGCTTGACCGTGACCATCCAGGGCGCCAACGACTATCCGGTGGCACGCGACGACAGCAACACCGCCAGCGACCAGGTACCAGCGCCGCACACCAGTGGTAACGTACTGCCCAACGACAGCGACGTGGACGGCGGTGACAGCCTGACCGTAACGGGGATCCGTAGCGGGCAGGAAAACGGTACCGGCACAGCGGGCGTGGTCGGCCAGCCGATTGCCGGCCGCTATGGCACCCTGGTGCTCAATACCGATGGCAGCTACACCTACACCATCGACCTGAGCAACCCTGAGGTGCTGGCCGCGGCCGGCCTTGGCCAGGTGCTGCGGGACTACTTCACCTACACCCTCAGTGACTTGGCCGGCGCGACCGACGATGCGCAGTTGACCATCACCCTGGACATCTCCAGCCCGTACATTCCACCGGGCCCGTACGTTGACCGCGAAAGTCATAGTGGCCAGGGCGGCCTGCCGCTGCCGAGCGTGACGCCGGCTATTTTCGTGGCTCCGGTGGTGGAACGGGTCAACCAGGCATTGAGCCTGTCGGCCTGGGACGCCGACGGCAGCAACGTTCAGTTGTTTGCCACACCTGAGATCGAAAGCCAATCAATCGGCGCCCAGCTGGGTCTGGTCGACGGCCAGTTCGTGGCCCAGGCCGTGGCCAACAGCCGCCAGGCCAGTGCTGAAGACAAGAACTGGGTGGACGGCCGCCAGGGGGTCACCAGCCTGACTGCCGACGGCTTGTTGCCCGATCCTTCGGTTTGGGCGCCGCTCCGCCAAGACATGGTGGCTGAACAGCGTGCACAACCTGCCAATGGCTTCCGCGCGCAGCTGCGCGATGCCGCTCAGCGACGCGGCAGCAATGTGCCCTGATGCCAATGCCTCATCACGGATTGAATAAGGACAGCGTATGCCGGTATCGACATTGAGAAGCCTGAGCACCCTCACCACCCTTGGCCTGCTGCTCGGAGCCTGCTCGGCCTTCCAGCCCGAACCCTACACCGAAGACCAGATGCGCCAGCGGGTGATCGAGGATCAGGCGCGCATGTATAAGGAGCAGGAGCCGGTCAACGGACCGATCACTTTCTACGAAGCTTCGGCACGGGCGCTCAAGTACAACCTCGATTACCGCCTGAAGCTGCTGGAGAGCGCGCTGGCCTCGGACCTGCGCGATGTGTCCAGCCACGAAATGCTGCCACGGCTGGTGGCCTCTGCCGGCTACGCCGGGCGCAACAACGATTCGGGCGGCACCTCCATCGGCATTGAGGACCGCCAGGTGAGCTTGCGCCCGTCCACCTCCGAGGAGCGCTACCGTACCTTGTACAGCTTGGGCTTATCGTGGAGCCTGCTGGACTTTGGTGTGGCCTATTTCCGAACCCAGCAGAAGAACGACCAGATGTTGATGGCCGAGGAGCGTCGCGAGAAGGTGGCCCAGAACGTGCTGCAGGACGTGCGCAACGCCTACTGGCGCGCCCTAGGTGCCCAGCGGCTGTTGCCGGAAGTGGACGGGCTGCTGATGCGCACTCACCGTGCGTTGACCGCTGCCCGGGAGGCAGAAGGTCGGGGCCTGCTGCCGCGCCAGGACATTTTGGCCTACCAGCGAGCCCTGCTCGACTCGGTGTATATGCTCACCGTGCGCCGCCAGGACTTGGAGTTTGCCCGAGCCGAGCTGTCCGCGCTGATGTCGCTGCCACCGAACACCCGCATGGTTCTGGCTGACAGCAGCGAGCAACCTTTGCCGCTGGTGAACGGCAATCTTGAAAAACTCGAGCGCCTATCGCTGGAGCACCGCCCGGAAATCATGGAAGAGTGGTACCGCAAGCGCGTGAACATGAACGACCTGAAAATCGCCAAGGCCCAGCTGTGGCCAAATGTAAGCTTCAATTATGGCTACGAGTACGACTCCAACAAGTACTTATACAACAGCGACTGGAACCAGACTGGCATCAACGTTTCGATGAACCTGCTGCGCCTGCTCCAATACCCGGACATTACAGCCGCTCAAGAGAGCCAGGCCAAGACCGACGACATGCGCCGCACAGCGTTGTCAATGGCCATCCTGACCCAGGTGCGCGTGGGCCTGCTGCGTTATCAGCTGGCCCGCCAGGAAGTGGATTTTGCCGATGAAAGCCTGCGGGTGGACCAGAGCCTGCTTGACTATGCCCAGTCATCACGCAGCGCCGCTTTGGGCAGCGAGCTGGAACTGATACGGGCAGAAGGACGCTTGTTACTGTCGCGCTACCAGCGCGAGGCCGCTTACTCGGATGCCCAAGCAGCTTGGGGCCGGCTTTATAACTCGATAGGTTTTTCAGTAATGCCCAAGGAAATAGAGCGGCATGATGTGAAAAGTTTGGCACGGGATATCCAACGTACCATGGAACAGCAAACCGGTTCATACCTGGCGCTTGAAAGAAAGGCCGGTATAACACCACAGCAGGCGATTAGATGAAGTAACCCTTCTGACAACAAAACTTACAGGGGCGTGCTCGCTCGCCCCTAAAGGGGCCACCATTTACAGGTGTAGAAAGGCTTACCAACGGTCGGTGTGCTCAGCTATATTGGATCTGATAAGCCACAGGTTATCCGAACCTATTGCAGCGTTGAGCGAGATGAAATTGACAGAGCCGGTACAGATGCCCTCCTCCCAGCCGCTGGTGCTAGCAGAGTTGGCCGACAGCACCCGCGCCGCTGCTGAAGCATTCATCGCGGCAGGCACTGCGGCCAATACCGTGCGTAGCTACCAGAGCGCCCTCACCTACTGGTCCGCGTGGCTACGGTTGCGTTATCGCCGCTCGCTCGGCGACGGCGCGTTGCCACCCGAGGTCGCCGTGCAATTCATCGTCGACCACTTGGCCAGGCCCGATACTGCTGGTAACTGGACACACCTACTGCCGCCGGCCGTCGATGCCGCGTTGGTGGAAGCCAAGATCAAGGGCAAGCCGGGGCCACTGTCGTTCAGCACAGTTAGCCATCGCTTGGCAGTTTTAGCTAAATGGCATCGCCTGCGACGCTGGGATAACCCAAGTGAGGCTCCTGCGGTGAAGACGCTTCTTCGCGAGGCGCGCAAGGCCCAAGCGCGCCAAGGCGTATCCGTGCGGAAGAAAACCGCAGTAGTGTTGGAGCCGCTGCAGGCGATGCTTGCCACCTGCACTGACGGCGTGCGTGGTACGCGCGATCGCGCCCTGCTATTGCTGGCCTGGAGCGGCGGTGGCCGGCGCCGCTCGGAAATCGTGGGTTTGCAGATCGAAGACCTTCGCCGTCTGGACGCCGACACCTGGCTATATGCACTTGGGGCAACCAAAACCGATAGTAGCGGCGTGCGGCGGGAAAAGCCGCTGCAGGGACCGGCGGCTCAAGCGCTGAACGCCTGGCTCGCTGTAGCACCGGCCAGTAAGGGTCCGTTGTTTCGCCGCTTGTACAAAGGGGGGCGGGTCGCGGCTGCTGGTCTGTCAGGTGACCAGGTCGCGCGCATTGTCAAACGTCGCGCGGCACTGGCAGGCCTCGACGGTGACTGGGCGGCGCACAGCCTCCGCTCGGGCTTCGTCACCGAGGCCGGACGCCAGGGCGTGCCGCTTGGCGAGGTGATGGCGATGACCGAGCACCGTAGCGTCAGCACCGTGATGGGCTATTTCCAGGCGGGGTCCTTACTGGGCAGTCGTGCTAGTCAGTTATTGGCCTCTTCACCACCGCAGAAGGACAGCTCTGACGAGGTCGAGGACGGCTAACCCATGTCCCTGGATTTTCCCTTGCCACTGCTCTTAATATCGCGCTCCACTACTACACAGGGAAGGTCCATGCAAATTGCGGTCGGTATCACGGTCATGCTGGTTTTGACCACTGTCTTTGTCCTGCTCGGCCTAGCCGAAGCTAACCATATGCTGGTCTTCGGCTTGCTCCTCGCAGTTTTTTCGGCGCTGGTCATCATCGGCTTAGCCGCCACGGCAAAAATTCAGGCCATGCGGGCGACTTTCGTGCCAACGCCAGCGATCGCTGAGAACAAGTCATCCACCTTCACCAACACCACTGCCCTGCAGCACTATGCAACCCCCGAGCATCGAGAACTGGCCTCGCTCCGTCAGGACCTACGCGCATTACAGGACGAGCATGCCAGTACGGCGTTTCAGCTAGCCTTCCTGAAAACCCACATGCGCCTGTGCTTCGACAACATTCGCTACCACGAGGAAATTACCCTGCCCCGCGCGCTGGCAGGTCAGGCCGGAGCCATCATCATCGCTGCTCTGTTGACACTGGTCGGCACGGCTTTATGTGCTCTGCCCGATTCCGCTTATCTGCTGGCGAAAACCCTCAATGCTTGCCTTGAAACGAGCTGGCAGTCCATCGTTCGGGGGGGTGATTAAAAGCAGGTGCAGGTCCTACTGGCTGGAGTTCGTGAGCGTCAGCCCTCCACCACCATCGCGGTGAATGCGTAGGGCGTCTGCCAGGACTCCAGCATACGACCCACAACCACACAGCGCGCCTTCCCCGATGCGGCCAGGGCTTCTTGAGCGAACGCCAGCGCGTCTTCACGGCAACTACTGCTGCGAGCTTTAGGGTAAATGTAGAAGCCCACCACATTATCGCTGTAGGGCGCAGACAGGATCGCGAGTCCACGTGGCTGCTCTGGATCATCGGGGTTGTTCGCCACCGCCTGAGCCAAGGAAAAGAGCTCGACGTCCAAGTTCTCACCGGCATGATAGGCAATATCGAGCAATGCCAGGCAGACCGTGGTCCACCCTTGACGCCCCCGGTGCTGTGCCTTCTGCACTACCCGACGCACTGACTCGGGTAACTGCAGTGCTGGTTTGGGAAGACTCACCCCGGCATCTCGACTAGTGTAATAGCGGTCGATGGGCGTAGACATTCCGGAAATTGCAAACGCGGTGCCCGGGCAGCTGACAGCCCCCGCCCCAAAAGCAGTTTGCAAGTAGAAGCCAAGGTAATCCAGTTCGTCACCCAACAACTCAGCGGATCGTTGGATAGGGCCGCGATTTGCCAGATAGTGGAGGATGTACGCCGGCTCCTCCAAAATATCGATCACACAGCCCAGGTCGGTGAGATTCAAGGTCGGAGCCAAGGTTAGCGATGCCGGCAACCAACCAGCGTTCTCCAGTTCCGCCTCGCAACTTGCGAGAATAGAAAAGTCGTCCAGAGTCACCGACAGCCGGATCACATGATCGATGGCCTTTGCGTCGATCTCCAGTGGGTTGAGTATGGATTGGCTCACCGCATCGCCTTCACGCGCCGCGACGATCACCTGCGCCAGACGCTCAGATTGCACAGCGGGCTCAACCAGCAATTCCTGAACATGGCGTTTGACGCGTTCTGGTGCCCCGCGCAAACCCTGTGCGCTCATCGCAGCAGATTTCGCTTCGACAATCAGAACGATACGGTCAAGCACCAGCAAGACATCCGTCTCATAACGATCTGCGCCGATAGCCCATTTGACCCCTGCTTGCAGCCGGGCAGTAGGAAACGCGTTGCGCAGCAGTGCGCAGACTTGCGCTTCCAGATATTCGGCACGAGTCCGAGCCATTTTCTTTTTTACCGTCGGCGCCTGATCATCCAGCAGTGCACGCATGAGCCCGTGAATGTGGCTGAATACGAGATGCGGCATGGGCAGCAAATACTCGTTCCCGGTATTGATGCACGGTGCCGACCAGATGGGGTTGCCCATAAAAAAGTGCGGGATGTTGCCGGCACTTAAGCTTCCAGGCGTAAGTGACAGCTGGTCCAATACCCGCAGCACCATGTCTTTATCACGCCCTGAAACCAGCGCGATACGCTCTGGGTCAGCCACCAACAGCCGGACCAGTTGCCGATCAGCGTGTGACCACAAAGCCGTGGCCACTTGTTCGCGACTGACAGAGTCGGGTAAATGCTGCAAAAACTCCTCTGGATCGCCCTCCGCCAAATCGTCCTCGCGATAAAACGCGTGCACCATATCGTCCAGGGTTTCGCAACGGAATACAGCGAGAAGGCGCTGCAAACGTGCAGAGCTGCGCTGCTCGACATCTACCAGTGCGGCTTTCGCAATGTCGATCAGGTCAGTCGCTCCAAAGCCGTAAGTCGCCCTCATCTCACTATCGAGTGCTCCGTAGAGCTCGCGCGATATCTGCAGAACCGCCCCATGGTACCCCCAGTTCCGAACAAACTGGGTGTGTCCGCGCACGCGCTCCTGCAGCAACAGTAACGCGCGCTCTTCAACCGTAGTCGCTTGAGTCAGCGTGGTGTACCGCGCATGGTAGAAGGCGTCTGACAGTGCACTCAGGTCGTCAATCAGTTGCTGGATCTCGCGAGACTCGGCAGGTCGGCGCCCCCATTGATCAAGAGGTAAGGTCAAGATCAGCGCCTGCAAAAGTTCAACATGAGGTTGTGTGATGCCTTTCAGCAAGCCTTCGGACTTTACACCGTGATCGTCAACCGGTGCCTGCAAACCGTTCATAGCGAGAACCGCTAGTAGGTGTGGGGGATAACAGCATTGCAGTATTGCAAGCACTCGATCGCACAGGATTGGCAGTATTCGTTGACTCTCACGGCCTTGCGCGACCAATTTCGCACGCAAGGTTTCAGGATCCATTGAGCTATAGGGGTGAACGGTCCACTCCCCACCAGGCAATCCCGGCATATCACGCATTACTATTTTTCCTTTTCTAGAGCCGACTTCCAATGAGCGAAGGGCGCTCGCTCGACCTTGTGCTGGTGCCGTCCTAGGAGCACTTTTAACCCGCGGATGCCCCGCGCGGGGTAGCGCATTTATCTGAAGACCAAAACGTTACAACGGGTACGCCGTCGGCTCCCTGCTCTAGCAAAGCTATCAGTTTCTCCGGAAAGGTATCTTCGAGTCTGCCACAGCGACCGTAAATCCTGCTTCGCGCAAGACCAGCTCAATCAAGTCCCGAAACCAAGGACTGGCAGCAGGAGAGATCAATACCGATTGGATCATCTGCTTGGCATTAACCGCGACCTTACTACCCGCCTCGGCGCGTGAGGTCCGGGGATCCACAGTGCGGGATGGGTACATGATAATCCGTAGTTCCTTTTCAAACTCGTAGTAGCGGCTTTTCTGAAAAAACACCTGCTTAGGGTCATCGCTGCCAACATAATCGTTCTGGTAGTCAAGGTAGCTGACGACGCCCGCATGAAGGTCCATAGAATCAGGGTAACGCATGGCGCTGACGACAGATCCTAGCGTCGACTGCACACACACCGCTGCCGTGCCCGCGCCGTAAATTTTCCACATGGCCATACTCTCCGCGTCGCCAGCATCCGTGTGCCAACAGCTGACATCCACCCAATGCGAAACCGCCTCGAAGATAGCCGAATGGCTTGGAAAATCCGCTGCCCGCACCGGTCCCAAGACAGTGTTTACCATTCGCTCATTAAATCGGGTGCGGCCGTGCTCAGCCGCAGCTTTCTTATCTAGAGGCGAGTGGTCCGATCCCACCCCTGCTGCCGGCCACAATTCATTAACCACGTGCTCGAGCATCTCAGCCATACCACCGCCCATGAAGCTATCCATGTCCGTGGGCATACCTTCGAGCAGATCCTCATAGGAACTGGCCTTGGCAAAAAACAGATATTGTTGATGAATCAACGAGAGAAATTTGGCTAGGTCCATATAGCGGTAAATTCTTGTGTTCGGGCTAAGCTCGGGGGACGCTGTATACGCCATGACAGCTCCTTGAATGTTTAACAGTGAGCTGTCCATACTAGCTGAGGGCTTCGCCAGTGGCCCGGTAATCGTGTGCCCAGGACAACTCCAACCGAGCTATCCAGCCACTATGCTCCCAGACCGATCGTTGTACAGTGACACGAACGCCAGTTCAGTGGTAATCCTAGGAAGCTGATGTGTAGCGGCGATGCGAGGTTCGCCTTCAGAGACCTCAGGAGGTCATGGTCGGTGGTTAACAACATCCCGGATTTAGCTCAGGAGTGGGCCAGACCGACAGCGTAAGATGCTCGCTCAAGTGCCTAGGGAGAACCCAGTATGGTTGTGTCTCGCACGAGCTGTATACACAGGGCAACGGAGTACTTGATCCATGCAGACATCGATCAACTCAGTCCGGTTCTCCTCTACCGCCAGATCAACGCCGGCTTCACCTTGTTCGACGTACAGACCATGCTAACGGAGATCGCACCTCACTCCGCCGGTTCAGTATTGCGGATCATACTAGGGAAATCTGTCACGGCGAGACTGCGCTTACGCCGCCAACCTGAACGCCTGACGGCTCAGCAGAGTGCAGTGGCCTTCATGTACGCCAGGGTATTCGAGCTAGCCTTCACTGCGTTTGGCTCGCACCACTTGGCGGAACAATGGCTAGGGCAACCCTGCCGCGGTCTTGATGGAGATGTGCCTCTCTACGTGGTGGACAACCCGTGTGCGTTTCGGATTATCGAGGCGTATTTGCAACGGATCAAGCTCGGCATCTATCAATAGCAATGAGTTCAAGCACTGGCCAGGCTGATCGTCCCTGTTCAGAATGCCGTTTGCGTTATCATCGGCATTCAACGCGGCAGTATGAATTCATCTGCACGAGCAGGTTTAAATCGCGAGTTCCTCTCAACTGAAGGTCGTTCAAGGATACCAGCATGACACTCGTGACTCGAGGGCAAGTTCGTCAGGCTGTGGAGACGTTATCCGCCCAAGGCCGGGTGCCAACCCCAAAATCTATATCCGAGTACTTGGGCGGCAAATATTCTGTTGCTTCCATCAAGGCCCGCCTAACAGCATTGGCCAAGGAAGCTAGTCAGCCAGTTGCGACGCCATCACCTCCCCCAGCACCGGTACGCCGTGCAGACGTGAGCGAAGAGAGCCTGAACGATCGACTACGCTTGGTGGAGTTTGCGTTGTATCGCTTAAAGGAAGCGTTTAACAGCGAACACAGGGAGAACGAGAAACTGCGAGAGCGCCTCGCGGATTGCCAAGATGATCTATATCACGCAGAGATGATTATTCGCATACAGCAATCTGAATCTGAGGCCATGGAGGCTAACTACCAACGCTTGCAGGAAACGGCGCCTATCAACGAGGCTCAACGCCGGGAGCTTTATCTTCTAAGAGCAGTTTTGGCTGATCTCGTTGGCAGAAGATTAGCGTATAAAGGGCTAAGAATTCGACCGACCGCCCTCCTGTGGCCCGAGTGTTATCCGCTAACCCCCGAAAACCCGACCATCGAGCACCCGGTGGTGGTCACCGCGTTGCATAATCTCAGGCAGTATGAGGAAAAATTAAAGCGTGACTACGGAGAAAAACAAACGCAAATGGCCCTACTGGCAGAGTGCGAAGATCTAAAATTGAAATTGGCCGCTCAAGAATATATTTCAGCAGGGATTCAGGTCGACCTCGATAAATGTCGTCAGCGGGTGTTTGCTCTCACTCAGAAGAAACCACGGAGACGTACGCGCCAGACTGGTAGTAGTGCAACTGAGAAGATCGATTCCGCATATACTTTTCCTGCCGACCCACCAAAAACGAAGCCTTGGTGCGGATTCTGGAGATTCTGCAACTGCCGCTATGGAGTATGCGATCGGGGATTGCGTCAGTTGGCACCTGCAATCGATTCACGCGAGCAGCCATCTTTGGAGCAACCTCAATGTAACGATGATGAGCCCCGCGAAGGTGACCCAACCTCATGAAAGCACCAAGTTACAGGGAACGTCGTAGAGCAGTTGACTGAGGAAACGCTGTTGGCGCAGCAGTCTGTAAGAGCGCCGATCGTTTTCATAAATCAACTCGAGTGGCCAGATCGGTCGATCTTTTGCCATAACGTACTTCAAAATGATGGCTTGCTCCACATCGGATGACCATGTTGCGGTTTCCCCGCAAAAGCTGAGCCTGTCCAGCACATGTGAGGCAAAGCTATGTGCGGTGTACCACGCGCGTGCTGATCGCGGCCAGCCCCTTGCATCCTCGGCCTCAGCGTGACGTACGAGCCAAGCAATCACCATCCGTTCTAGACGATCAGGCGCCTGTGCTGGTGTGTGGGCATCTACAGAAGTTACCAAGCTTTCATAGAACAGCTGGTAGATCCGCTTTTTTTCTGCACTCTCCCGGGGAACAACTAAATCATCAAAGCGCATGCGAAGTTGCCAACTTTTACGCACGTGCCGAAGGATAGATTTAAGGCATCGCACCAGTTCACGCACCTCATACTCGCCGACCTCCTGCCGCTCACCTTTGCGCCCCAGCAGCGTTCGCACCTGGACGAAGCCATTTTCCAAAGACCAATTGACCTCGCTAGCGCGCCGCTCCAACAGTGGCGGTTGTTCTTGCCATAGGTAGTCATGCCACGTCCCTTTCGGATGCGTTAGCAGAAATCCGGGACAGTCAATGTTTCGAGCGAAAGAGCTTTCGGTTTTTTCCTGCTTATGAGCGTATTGCTGAAGTATTGACTGACGGTTCGGAGTCAGCAGATCAAAAAAGCTTTGCCGCATCCGTGCGCCTGCCCAGGGGACTTTGCAAGCAGGGCAGCAAAACGGCTGCCGAAACAGTCCCGCGCCCCAAGTGTATTCCGCATGATGACCGCATGCAGAACATCGGCTGAGCAGCACTGCTCGGTGAAACGGGCAGCGCAGCAGTTGTTCTCGCTGAAAAAATACAAAGTGGCGACGAGCCCCCATGCAGACTGGACAAAATCGTAAATACGGAGCGAACCCATCACCCTGATCAATAGGGGCAGCACGGAGGAACATACTCTCAAGTACCTTCCAACTGACGCCTAATCGTTCGGATGCGAACCGCAAATTGACCAAACTGAGGGTTTCAAGGCCCACGATCCTACCTTGTCGAGGATTGCGGCGGTGCTTAGACTTGAATGCACGCTCAATCGTATCTCCCGGCACCCCTCTCGCCAGCGCGAGCCGTGATAGCACGGTGTAAAACGATTCATGGGGCCAACACTTAACACTGGTGCAAGCGCCGCCACCCCAGAACAGGATCTTGTCATCGTCACCACCATTCGCTTCAAGATATTCGGCCATAGAGGGTCACATCGGCCATTGTCAGGTAGTCGGAGAAAAACACCTCGGACAGCAATTGCTCCACGAGTGCTTGTTCAAGTTCAAAGTTTTCATTGTCGCATTCGCAGTATTCAGAGAGCAGAATTTCCACGATACCCGTCAGATGTTTCATAGGTATTCGGCATTCATTGAACCTACCTTGATTGTCAGTGGCAATGCTGAACGCTCGCCAAATGACAGTGGCGCAATTCTCGAGCCTGAACCCCTTCGCGTAGGCCCGTGGAAAGAAAAAACGAGTTGCGGGCCAGTCGGGATCGCTTTCGATCAAGGTGTCATACCCCTGCAAAACATAGGCGACCTCGTCGATGCTGCGCAGCCCCATAAATTCGACGATAGTATTCATCAACCGCGTAATGACCACACCGTTACCTCTCTCAAGGTATTGTTTGCGGAAGGTCACCAATTCGCGCTGCCCAACCAACACAGAAATCAACCGAATATTGCTTTCTTCTAGCTTGTCGTAAACTTCACAAAGCCACGTCAATTGCAGATCGGTCCATTTTTGAGGTTCATCGATAAACAACAGGTAAACTTGGGGTGGATTGCGCTTGCCCTGCTCCACCATACGTCTAATCGCCTGACGCTTACACTCACCCGCGGTTCCAGTAGCGGAAGCGCCGACAGCATTGCACAGACCAACATAAAACTCTTTTGAGGATACATAACTGTTCTGTTCCGCATCCATTTTAGCCGTCGGAAGGTCGCGATACCGTGATTTGGCTTCTAAAGCCAAATATTCGATCATTTTACTCTTTCCAGCACGATACATCCCCCAGAATACAAGACCACCACTGCGGCGCCTAATAGCTCTGTACAAATGCTCCCAGGCATAAGAAATCGGGTCACTCGATAAGAGATATTCTCGCCTCACCACTGGATGCCTCTCGATAGGATAAGGCCGGATCAGCATGGGATCATAGTTACTCATGACTACCGTCCTTGGTTATATAGCTCCGGCGTAAACGTTCTTTAGGGGGGTGAGAAGGTGCCGAGTGAGGCGGCTCACTAGCAGGTAAAACAGCCATGCCAGTATGCTTAAGGTTGTAAGTGGTAATATCCCGCTGCCCCCAGTTATTGGCTTTTTGTAACGCTAGCAACATGTCAGCCAGCGAGCTTTGGCTGTAGTCAATTTGACCGTATTTCACGGCACTCATCAATCGACTTCGTAATTTTTCGCTATGAGGGGTCGTCCAAGGTAGGGGCGGATAAACTTCACCCAGATAATCGCCATTGCGCGTGTAAACTTTCAAATAACTTATATTATAAGGATCCCACTGGATAAGCACTTCTTCGCCAACAGAAGCCTTCAGAGCTGGAAGATTGCGGTAACGCACGTGCCTGAAATTTATATAGGCACTTAGGCTTCCATCGCTTCGCACTTTAATAAATTGAGTCTTATCAGTGAACGCATGCAAATTATGGAATCGTTTCGCCAACCGTGTGTAAAAGAGCCCTTGCTCGCGGGCGGTACGTACAAAAAGGTCCAGCGGTGAATGCGGGGCGATGCTAGTGTGCGGTCGACCATTGTAATCGGAGATGACGATATCCAGCGCGTGATGCATCTCCTCCAGAGTCAGCAGCAGTGATAAGTCTCCCCCCTTCGGAGCGAGACGCTTGATTATTTCATCTCTGGAGTGAGAACCCTTACTTCCCACCAGACGATGTGAGAAATTATCAATAAGAAATCTGAAAAAACTTTCTACTATCGGCCTGTCGTTCGGTTGGTGAGGAGGGCCATAGTCCACGACCGAACCGAGCAAGTTTTCCATTTTTTTCCAAACATCGGTCGCATGATGAGACATCGCATTGTCAACTTTGTAAATCAGTCCTGTCGCCCAAGCCAATTCCGGCATTCTGTCCGCAGGAAATCCACCCTCCACTTTATACATTACATCCGGAATGACCGGCGCAGGTCGCTCATGCGGTGCTACCGAACGGTATACCGCCTTAAGCAGGTCTGTTTGGTCATAATTCCGCCCCAGAGCAAGGCTGTAGCCCAACACACAGCGCGTATGTGCATCAATTACCAGGATGATCCAGACGCAGTGGATTTCATAACAGAAGCTCAGGCCATATTGATCCTGTTCCTGAACAGTTAAATGCAAATCCAACTGATGCCCGTCGATCTGTATCTCCTGGAGTGGAGCAGACGCACGTATATAAATCCGCTCTTCCAATTGCTTAGCCAAGTTTATCCGTTGCTCATTCGCCTGCTCTCGCGCACATTGCTTGATGTATTCGGCCAAAGCGCGCTTGGCTTTGCCTCGCCGATTAAACGGATACTCGCACTTGGAAACCCCCTGCTTTTCGCACTCCTTTAGGAAGAGGTCATGGTACGAGGATAACCTTTTGACACCCCCTGCGGCGCGCGCTTTATATTGCCTAGCCCAAGGCCTAATCTTCTCGACCAGTTTTGGGTATTGCATGAGTAACTTGCGAAATACTCCTGCATCACCGTTGATCGTTGGATCAGGTGACGCTTCGTCAATCAGGGCTGTTCGACTGTAACCGTTTAAGCGATAATTTATTAGTGCAGCCCGATAACCTACCAGCTCACCATCCGAATCGGTCAAAATCGCTCGATTTATCATCGTAAATAGAGATGACGAAGGCACCTTGTACTTCTCTACTATCTCACTTAACGTAGCGCCATCTAAAAGATAGGCTTGCAATGCCTTATATCGCGGTTCAACACGGATCCGCTTTGCCTCCGCCAACGCTTCCATCTTAAGCGCTGGCCACTGACTAACATCGATACTTTCCTTCATCAACTCAAACTTGGAAAATCTTTTCTTGGCATCACTCATCTTTTCACCGACTTCGCAACTCGGAGCACAGAAGATTTCTGCAACAACTCATCATTAAGTCCACTTATTGAAAAGTGACCTTTGCGCACCAACTCAAAAGCGTACGCAAGAGCCTCTTGGTCGACGTAGTTCGGCATCTGCTCCAGCTCGCCAACTGCCACTTCACAATTCTCAATCGAGCGAGCAAACTGCGCGAGATTTCTAGATGAAAGTTTATCGCGCGCACTCACCAGCACCGACAATATGCTCATCCTATTCCAGAATAGAGTATCATTCTGCGGGATCTTCTCCGACAGCATTGGAGAGAGCCTCACATTGAAAGACTTTGCGTATTTCTCAAGTGATTTCAGTGCCTCGACGTGGGCCGGATTTGGAATATACATAAAACAATCGTACTCCATATACCTCACGTAGTATCCAATGTATATGGCACCGCTCACATGGTCGAACCAGCGGTTTATGGCTTCAAAACTGACAACAGTTGGATCAAACTCAAGCATTGTCCACGCCAATAGCTGCTCACGGTGAAATAGCTTCATCGGAGCATGATTCGTTAAGCTAAATACGCGATACAGATGGCCGCCCTTCGGACGTTCTGCTTCGCGGAGCGCGGGATATGGGAACGATGAATTGGGCACGTCAGACATAGCAGTCACCCGACTGCTGATCGCTGTCGAGGCACAGCGTAGAGCCCAGAAGGAAGTGGTCGATGCAAGATTGATGATGGTTAAACCGGCAGCACCAGTAAGCGAGACCCAATGCCAGCACCCGCTTCGCCTGCTTCTGGACAGCAACCTTCGTCGGCACAGTGAAAACGAATACGGTCACAGCATTAGAAAATAACGATTCAGACAACAACATCCCTACTCTCCAAAATGAGCTTTATGGAAAGTAAGGTCGTCCTATTCCTCTTAGCGGGGGCCGCCTCACAAGCAACGACCACAGGCTAGATGATTGCTGCGACGAAGGAAATAGCTATTAGCTATAAAAAAACGTAGTCTCGGTGGATTTTGTTATAAAAGGAACTTCATTATCCTTATGGCTTTCAAAAAACCACGAAAAATCAGCTACTTAAAGGAATTCGCGAAAAAATCTCCAAGAATCAGATCGACGGCATTTTTTCCAGAATTTAGTAGCAAACGACTTTTTCTCCAGAAAATAGTGTTTTTCCATGCAATGGAGAAAATGCATTGATATGAATTTAAGTTATAAATAGATATGATTTATATGAGAAATATCGTAGCGAAGAGAGGATTAAGCGCGGGAATAGGAAAATTCCAAGAATTGAATTCTCCAAGAATTGCATCATTGCGGGCATACTATGTAATTACGTAGGGATTTTGTTCCTATGAAAAGCAAATTTCAAGTGAAATCTAAGGCTTAATAATCACGGCTTATCGCATGTGAATGATAAAAAAGTGCACGTTGAGGATGCTGCTCGAAAGGCTCAGTACGGTAGGCGCGCAAACAGCCCTGGAAGCAGATTCGATGCCCCATTGAGGATTGCCCGTCGCGTGCGGCATTCGGCCCGGTGAAGTGCTGCTGATTGCCGTCACGGGTTTCAGCGTGTTCAACCTGGCCAGCGCCTTTGCCCGCAACCCTTATGAACTGGCAGTGCTGCGCCTGCTGACCGGCATCGCGCTAGGCGCTGCCATGCCCAATATCACCACCCTGCTGGCGAATACCTGCCAGAAAGGCGCCGCTCGCTGCTGATCACCATCAAGTGCACTGGCTTCAACATGGGCCCGGGGTTGGGCGGGTTCCTCGCAGCCTGGCTGATCCCTCAGCACGGCTGGCCACGGTGCCCAGGGAGGCACGCGGCTCGTGCAGCGGCGCTGTCAGTTCGCTGCGTAGCAGACGGACGAACGTGTCCTGAGGCAAGTCCAAGACCTGCTCACGGTTGCCTGGCCGGCGGCGCAGCAGGCTCAGTACCCAGCTGTGGTGCGCTAGGTAGAGGCCTGCGATGGCGCCATGCTCTCGCTGGCTTGCCCATGCGGGTCAGTATCGCTTCTCGTACTGAGGCCAATGGCGTGTGTGGAACTTTTGCTCCATTGTTACGAAAAGCCGAGATACACCTTGTTACGTCTTATGGCTAAAAAAATCAGTTTTAGCCACTACTTGTAGGGCATTTCCCAAAGATACTGCTGACAACCTTTTTTCGTTGCACATGATCAATGCGGATTCTAGTCTCGGCCAGTCGCTGCCAATTCAGCGACCGGTTTTGGCAGACTGTAGACGTAGTCTTCATGTGCACACTTTTATGGTGGCTGTACGTGCGGGCACCCTCTGGTGCGCCGAGTGCCAACGTCTCGGTCTGTCAACCCGTGTACAGCTGCCACCTCATTGTTTGACAGCAAGGCCGTGGTAGCTCCACTTATCTACGGACGCGTTGATGATGGCGGCTGACTACGCACGCTGTGCGGAACTTGTTGCACAGTAGGCGATGTTGATGCAGCCAAAATCCCCTGTGTCGATGTTGGTCATGACATCAATGCGCGAACTTGAAGCCCTGCGCAAATTGCGCGAATCGGTGCTGGTTTAAATTCAAAAACCAGCGGATGCGCAAACGGTGCCGTCATCCACGCCAGCCCAGCCAGCTACAACTTCAGGGAGATCAAACAATGACCATCGAAGAAAACAAATTCACAGTCGGCAAAACCACCTTCTACCAAGGTGAAAACCAGGGCCACCCTCTCTTTCGCATCGAATCCGGCATCCCCTGCCAAAGCGCCCGTGAACAGGCATCGGAACTGATGGGCTACGCCCGCGACCTTTCCATCGACGGCCTGATGGAAGAAAAGCCCCAACTGATCTGGGCCTCTCACTACCTTTGCGCCCTGGCAAAGGCTCTGCTCGACGATGCCGAACTGGGCATGATGAAAGACTGAAACCGAAACATACGTCCCTGTGGGAGCCGCGCTTGCCGGAAATGGGCCACAACGCGCGCCCACAATCCAAGCGCTTGAACCCTAGTCAGGAGAACTCAAAAATGCCGCGAGACATGACATCTAGCCGTGCGAGAGCCAACTATCTGGACCCTCGCAACCCATCATCCCAACGACTATTCACTGCTATCCACGAGCTCCCCTCCAGCCAGGCCAGAGAGCAAGCCTCGAAATTAATGGACTGTTCCCGCTACCTCAACCACACCGGCGTCATGTTGGGTGACCATCGAAGAATCGCAGCATCCCATCACCTCAATACAATGATATTCGCCCTGTTGGATGAACTTGAACACGGCCGCTCCCCCACGCCCTAGGCTTTGTACGTACGGGAAAACGGAATGTACCAACTGCGGGACCGAATATTTTCAAATATGCAGCAGCGGCAACTCACATGAAGCGTACTGCGCCTGGAAAAACCGCCCAAAACCTAGACCCCGATCGCTGGACTTTGCCTTTATCCACTGACAAAGTAGGGGAATCTCACGGACGAGCCCACAATCAAGCAAGGCGATTCTATGGCAATCGATTCTCCTCTTGTCCGCAGACTCCGTATTTTCGCGTCATTCAACCCACGGCTATTCCTGCGCTGGCTGAACAAGGAAGAGGTCAACCTCATCGACCACTTCCGCACCCTGCCTGAGCGCGACCGGATCGCCGTACGGTACATGTGCACGGCGATTCACAAGACTTCAATGCAAAAGCCCGAATGAATAGCCTGGCCTCAGGCAGCGCCATCCAGCCCCATCTGCCAGAAATCAGCCTCCAGCCTTGAAGCCTGGCCAAAGATCTGTGCCAGCTCGGCAAACCGCTGCTCGGTCATGCTCCGCGCCGCCAGTTCATCCAGGTGCTTGCGCGCCGCTGCCGCCACGCCCTGGTAAGCCTCGCCGGCATACTCGCCAATCCACTCCCGGTACGGGTGGTCGCTCAAGTCCCCGATGCGCGCTGCCAGCGTGCGGCCGATCTCGGCGTACCCGATCACGCACGGCGCCAACGCCGCATGCAGTTCAAGCAAATCACCCGCCGCGCCGCAGTCGAGCACGTAGCGGGTGTAAGCCACGGTCGCCTGGTGTTCCGGCGCTGCCTGGATGTCGGCCTGCGACAACCCCCAGCGCGCGCACAAGCGCAGGTGCAGCTCGGTCTCGTCGAGAATTGCCGCCAGGCCCGCCTGGGCAGCGCGGATATCCGCCGGCAGGCGGCTCTTGTAGGCGGCCAGTGCCCAGGCGCGGGCGAACTGGATGAGGAACAGGTAGTCCTGGATCAGGTAAGTACGGAAAGCTTCTTCTGGCAGCGTGCCCTCACCCATCTGCCGCACGAAGTCGTGGTCGACATAGCGGCTCCACTGCCCGGCAGTAGCAGCCTTCAAGCGCTCGAAAATATCCATGCTCAAGCCTCCTCGGTGTAGACGGCGTCGAAGAAGGCAAGCTCCAGCGCCACGGTGCGGGCGTAAAAATCACTGGCCAATGCCGCTTCCTGTGGGCCGACCCGGTCCAGCTCGGCCTTCAGGAAGGCAACAAAATCACAGAATGCCGGGTTGTCGTGCAGGGTGATCCATTCGGCGTAGACGAAGTTGGCAGGCAACGGCTTGGGTGCCTTGAGGGCCCAGTCCAGATAAAGGCCTTCGGCAACGTTGAGCACGGCCAGTGCCGCAGCATAGGAACGGGTAGCGGCGGCCTCGCGCATGATGGCCTTGAAGCCGGCGGTAGGTGCAGTGTCTGCGGGCTCGGTGCGTTGCGCCGGGCTGACATCCAGGGCCTCGAACGCACGCAGGAAATAGGTGTTCTCGTCGCTGGAGATCATCCCTGCGAAGCGGCCGAAGCGCAGGCGGGCTTCAAAGGTGTCGGCCGTGGCGATCGCGGCGCCGAGCAAGGTCAGGAAGCTGTCGAGAAAGCGGTGGTCCTGGACCAGGTAGCGGACCATGATCGGGTCGGCCACGCTGCCCGCGCAAAGTTCGGTGACGAAGCGGTGGCCAACGGCGGCCGACCAGGTGGGTTGGTTCTGGCGTTGAAGGGTTTCGCTGAAACGTTCGGTCATGTTGCTGCCCCCCTTGGGCATGACAGCGAGACCGTAGCGGCTGGGCATGATGTGGCCTCGCAATGAGGCCGGCAAAAAGGCAGGTCGGCAGTCCCATCCCTTCGCCGGCATGATCCGGATCAGGTTCGAAGGGTCACCGCGCTGCAGTTGCCAGCGGTTTCTCAGCCCGTTGCCGGGCTCCCCTTGGTGGGTAACAGGTATACAGCCCCAATCACCCATTGTCACCATTCCCATCACCGGAGTTGGGCCAAGCGCTGCCCAGTTTCGGGGGCCTACACCCGCTCTTTGACACCCCATTATTTTGCGCGCCTCAGGCGTCGCAAGGATTTGTATAACAAAGCATTACGGAAACATCTGTTGGCACATCCGTTGCTCAGGCCTTGAAAACCCGGCAATACGCCATTGATGGCCCATAGCCATTTAGCCGTGAGCGAGGCACCAGGCAATGAAAAACCCTGCCGTGATCCACCCCAACAGCCACGCCTTCAAATTGTCCGCCGTAACCGCGCTGATGCTCAGCCTCGGACTGATCTCAGCCATGGCCTCCTCGCTGGATGATGTCAGCCAGCCACCGCCGACGGACCCGTCGCATTACGATGACCAGCCGGCTGACCCAGCCCCGGCGCTGCTTAACCTGTTCACCATGCCCGAGGCCAACGAAGGCTCCCTGGAACTGCAAAACGGGGTATACGGCACTCGCACGAGCAACCGCGTCGACAACGTGCTGCCGCCTGCCTTGCAGACGTCACGCAATTACCCTACCAACGGCAAGCCGAGCCCGTTGTTCGGCGCCCAGCCGTTCACCCAGCAACTGCTGCTGTTCGAGGAATTCGGCCCGGAGAAACTCGACCCCAACCTGCCACCCCCTACCCTGACCTTCCCGGTCCCCACACTGGGCGCGGCCCCTGCGCAAGACCCGGACGTGGTGGCCCGCAGCAGCCCGAATGGCAACGCCTTGGAAGCCTTCCTCAAGCAACCGGGCCTATTCCCGTTCCCGACCCAATACGCCAACACCCTCGACCGCAACCCGTGGAAGGCGCAGATCGAGCTGTTCCTCAACCGCAACTCGGTCGGCTCGCCAGCAGAAGGCCGGCCACCAGGAAAAGGCTGGTCGCACCAGCGCTGGAACGAATTCTACCCCCAGGCGGCGTTCAAGACGGCGCAGGCCGGTGCGCGCATCAACCAGGGGCTGCGTGACCGCAAGCAGTTGCACAACTATGCCGTCGGCGAGTTCGCGCCGGGCGGCCTGTACTACCAGACCTCGGACATCCCCACCACCCTCGGTACCACCAAGGGCATCGACCCCCGCTTCCACCCGAATTTCCCGCAGCAGAACCACAAATCGCTGTGGACCTTCGACGGCACCTTCCCGCCGAAGCTGCTGATGGTCCGCTATGGCCAGCCGGTGCTGATGCGCCACTACAACGCGCTGCCCATCGACCCGGCGGCCAACGCAGGCTTTGGCCTGCACACCATTTCCACCCACGAGCACAACGGACACTCCCCGGCCGAGAGCGATGGCTTCGCCAACGCCTACTTCTTCCCTGGGCAGTACTATGACTACCGCTGGCCGATCCAGTTGGCGGGCTACGACACCATCAACACCCGTGCCGAAGACCCGCGTGCCGCCTTCCCCTGCTCGCCCGGCGAAACCCTGTTCGTCAACGACGCAAGCCCTGGGCTGAAGACCTGCGAGAACGGCAGCATCAAGATTCGTGGGGACTGGCACGAAACCATGAGTACCCACTGGTTCCACGACCACATGATGGATTTCACGGCGCAGAACGTCTACAAGGGCAACGCCGTGATGATGAACTACTACAGCGCCATCGACCGTGGCAACGAAGCGCTGCAGGACGGCGTCAACCTGCGCTTCCCGAGCGGTTCGGCCATGCCGTGGGGCAACCGCGACTACGACGTCAACCTGGTGATCGCTGACAAGGCCTGGGATCAGAACGGCCAGCTGTGGTTCAACCCGTTCAACACCGACGGCTTCCTCGGTGACCAGGTGCTGGTCAACTGGCAGTACCAGCCCAAGCTCAAGGTGCGCGCCCGCAGCTACCGCTTCCGCATCCTCAACGGCTCGGTGTCGCGCTACTTCAAGTTCGCGGTGGTCCGTGAAATTGCAGGTAACGGTGGTGAGTTCAAGGGCCCGTCCGGCTCCAACGTGTCTTACGCCCGCGTGCCGTTCCACATGATCGCCAACGACGGCAACATCATGGAACACGCCGTGCCATTCGACGGCACCATGGACCTCAACGGCGACGGCAAGACCGACGACAACAACGGCATCCTGCCACTGCAAGGCATCGCCGAGCGTTACGACATCATCATCAACTTCGCCAAGAATGGCATCAAGGTCGGCGACAAACTGTACTTCGTCAACATCATGGAGCATGAGACCGGCAAGGGCCCGAAACAACCCATCTCGCTGGCCGACGTGCTGTCCGAGAAGTACAAGGCAGTGATCAAGCAGACCAGCAACGGGCCTGAATGGGACAAAGGCGACCCGGTGGTCGGCAAGTTCCTGCAACTGGTCGTGCAGCCCTACAGCGGCACCGACGTCAGCATGGACCCGAGTGCCTATGAACCGGCCAAACCGGGCAAGGCTGAAGGCCTCAAAATGATCCCGCTGACCATCGACCGCAATGCCGTGGCCGACCAGGCCAAGATCAAGGCGGCCCGCCACCGCGAGTTCACCTTCGGCCGCTCCGACGGTACCGACACCACCCCCTGGACCATCAAGACCGACGGTGGCTTCGGCTATAGCATGGACCCACGGCGCATCTCTGCCGCCACGCAACTGGCCAGCGAAGCGACCCAAGGTGGCTTCAGTGGCGACGGCACCCTGGAAGTGTGGAAGATCAAGAACGGCGGCAGCGGCTGGAGCCACCCGGTGCATGTGCACTTCGAAGAAGGCGTGGTCCTCAGCCGTGACGGCAAGGCTCCACCGGAATGGGAAAAATGGGCGCGCAAGGACGTCTACCGCATCGGCCCGGATGCTGACTCCTCAAGCGAAGTGGAAATGGCCATCCGCTTCCGTGAGTTCGCCGGTACCTACATGGAGCACTGCCACAACACCCAGCACGAAGACAGCTCGATGCTGCTGCGCTGGGACATCGAACACCCTGGGCAATTCCAGGTGATGCCGACTCCGTTGCCGGGTTGGGATGGCGTGCAATACATGGCCTCTGTGGGCCTGCCGACATTCCGTACCGCCAGCAACAACAGCACGGACCCGGCCAACAAGCCACCGGTAGCGGTGAACGACAGCGCAGCGACCACAGCGGGCAAACCGATCGTGATCAACGTGCTGGCCAACGACACCGACCCCGAAGGCAACCTGCCGCTTACCGTCAAGGGCCTCAGCCAGCCGGACTCGGGCAAGGGCTCGGTAAGCACCGACGGCACCACCGTGACCTACACGCCGCCGGCGACGGTCGACACCCCGTTCACCGCCAGCTTCAACTACACCGCGCGTGACGCCAAGGGCGCCGATTCGCTGAACCAGGCAACGGTCAGTGTCGCGGTAGGCCCAGCGGTGGTGGCGGACCAGATCGAGGTCAGCAGTGCCGTGGTGCAGGTGCGCAGCAACAACCGCTACACCTGGGACATTTCCGGCACCACCTCGGTGGCCAGCGGCAACAGCATCACGGTGACCGCAGCCACCACCAGTGGCCCGCTGAACCTGGGTACGGCGACGCTGACGGCGGCATCCAGCGGAGCGCGCTGGCGGTTGTCGGTGAGCACCACCGGCAACGGCCCGGCGACACCGGCGACAATCACCGTGAAGTCGGCACTGGGCCAGAGCGTGACGGCACCCATCAGCATCAAGTAACAGCGGGGCCGCTCTGCGGCCCATCGCCGGCAAGCCGGCTGCCACAGGTACAGCGCAGGTTCAGAGCGATGCGCAGCGCCTGTGGAAGCGAGCTAGCCGGCGATGAGGCCGTCCATCACCACACAAGCAGAAAGAGGATCGCATCATGGCCATGTCATGGCGTGTTCTACTTGCCCTCACCCTGTTCGCCGCCGGTACTCATTACTGGCCGATCAAGCCAGCACAGTCGGCACCCTCGGTCGAGGCCAGCACGCCGTGGGGCGCCAACTACTTCCCCAACACCCCGCTGGTGACCCAGGACGGCAAGAAGGTGCGGTTCTTCGACGACCTGATCAAGGACAAGGTGGTGGCGATCAACTTCATCTTCACCGGCTGCTCCGACTCCTGCCCGGTGGAAACCGCCCGCCTGCGCCAGGTACAGAAAATCCTCGGTGACCGGATCGGCAAGGACATCTTCCTCTACTCCATCAGCATCGACCCTTACAACGACACCCCCACCACCCTCAAGCGCTACGCCGAGAAGTTCGGCATCGGCCCCGGCTGGACCCTGCTCACGGGCGAACCAGGCGATATCGAACAGCTGCGCCGGCGCCTGGGCCTGTATATCGAAGGCCTGGAGAACGGCCGTTCCAAGGACCACAACCTGAGCCTGATCATCGGCAACCAGGCCACTGGCCGCTGGATGAAGGCCTCGCCCTTCGAAAGCCCGTACATCCTCGCCGACCGCCTGGGCAACAGCCTGCACAACTGGAAACAGGCCAGCGACATGGCCAACGACTACGCCAGCGCACCGGAAATCCGCCCGCCCAGCAGTGGCGAACAGATCTTCCGTACCCGCTGCTCCTCGTGCCACACCGTGGGCAACAGCGAACCCGGCCAACCCGGCATCGGCCCCGACCTGCTGGGCGTGACCCAGCAACGCGACCCCAGCTGGCTGATACGTTGGCTGAAGGAGCCTGACCAGATGCTGGCCGAGAAGGAACCGCTAGCCACCCTGCTCTACGAACAGTACAACCGCCTGGCCATGCCCAACATGCGCCTGGGCGATACCGAGGTCACTGCGCTGATCACTTACCTGCAGGAAGAAACTTCACGCATACAGGCGCCCCTGGCTGACCGGGGAAAACCTTAGAGGCAATTAGCCATTAGTCATGAGGTTGTCATCTGTCTGTCGTATTTTTCGACCATCACCCAGGGTCGGGAATACCAGCAGTGATACGCCGCTCTCTCTCCTCCGCAGGCCTCCTGCGCCTGTTGATCCTGATGCTCTGTGCAGCCACCCTGACCTTCCTCTGGGGGCTTCACGTCACCCAGAAAGCCGCCTCGCGCCAGGATGCGCTGGCAGCCAAGGCGGCCGAGCACCTGAACCTGGCCAGCATCGTTGCCGAAAGCCTGCGCCAGCTGGTCGACCGCGCCCAGGCCGTGGGCCGGGTGACCCAGGACGACATGAAGTCGCTGCGCCAGGGCAGCCTGAGCCTGGCCAGGCTGCTGGCCGAAGACCCGGTGTTCAAGCGCATGAGCCTGTACGACCGCCAGGGCCGGCTGCTTTCCACCAGCCACAGCGATGAACCTGCAACACTGCCTAGCGACTGGCTGAAGCAATTGCAGGTGCATGTCGCCCACTACGGTTTCAAACCTTTCCTGCCGCGGGCCACCCCAGACACTTCGGCATCGACCATGCCCCACTGGCGCCTGCCATTCCTGCTGCCATTGACCGACCTGCCAGGCCGCGAGATCGACAACATTCTCGTGGTGCAGCTCGATATCGGCTATCTGGCGGTGCTGTTCCAGCACATCGACCTCGGCCACAGCGGCTTGATGCGCCTGCTCCAGGACGATGGCCAGGAGCGCCTGCGCATCGACACCAGTGGCGTGGTGGTGGCTGGCGACAGCTTCGAGCCAGACATGGCCGATGCCGACGACGCTGGGCAGTTGACCCAGTACGCTGCCGGAGTGCCTTACCAGAGCCTGTACCGGCGCGTGCCCGAGCGCGGCTTCAGCGTGGTGGTCAGCCAGCGCTATGACGAGATTCTTGCCCCTTCCGCGCTGGCCTTTTCGCGGCAGTTCTGGCTGAACCTGAGCATGACCCTGATGATCATCGTCAGCCTGGCCTGGACCCTGCGCCTGCTGCGCAAGCGCCAGGAGGCGTTCAGCGCCCTGGAGCACGCGCAGCAGGTCAACCAGCAATTGATCGGCCGCCTGGAGGACGAACACCGGCGCAGCAGCCACGCCGCCGCCACCGACCACCTCAGCGGCCTGCACAACCGCCGCCAGTTCGTCGACGTCGCCGGGCAAGCGCTCACCCGCCAGCGCGGCAAGCGCCGCCTGATGGCGATCCTGTTCATCGACATGGACCGTTTCAAGTCGATCAACGACTCGCTCGGGCACAAGATTGGCGACCTCCTGCTGCAGGCCGTGGCCGGGCGCATCCAGCGCCTGCTCGAGCCTGGCGACGAAGCCTCGCGCTTTGGCGGTGACGAATTCGTGGTGCTGCTGGCCGGCGAACGCAGCGAGGCGCAGATCAACAGCTGGGTGCGCACGCTGGTGCAGAAGCTCTCGGCCACGTATGCCCTCGACGGCCAGGAGGTCAACACCAGCCCCAGTGTCGGTGTCAGCATCTGCCCGCGAGATGGCCAGGACATCGACAGCCTGATCCGCTGCGCCGATGCCGCCATGTACTCGGCGAAACAGGCCGGCCGTGCCCAGTACCGCTTCTTCGACCCCTCGCTGAACCTTTCCGACATCCAGGCCTTCACCCTTGAACAGGCCTTCGGCACGGCCCTGAGCGAGCGCCAGTTCGTGTTGCACTACCAGCCACAGATCCGCCTCGATAGCCACCGTGTACTGGGCTATGAAGCCCTGGTGCGATGGGATCACCCCGAATTCGGGCTGCTTTACCCGGACCGTTTCATCGGCCTGGCCGAACGCAGCGGTTTCATCATCGAGCTGGGCTGGGAAGTGTTGCGCCTGGCCTGCGAAGAACTGGCGCGCTGGGATGCTCAGGGCCGTGAGGCACGCCTGGCCGTCAATGTCTCGGCCATGCAGTTGCGCCAGGCCGACTTCAGCACCCGCCTGCTGGCCAAGCTGCAGCTGTACGGCATCAACCCGCAGCGCCTGGAGCTGGAGATCACCGAAACCACCATCCTCGACCCCGAAGGCACCGCCGTCGATCACCTGCATCGCCTGCGCGCAGTCGGCCTGGGCATCAGCCTGGACGACTTCGGCCGTGGCTATGCGGGCTTCGCGCACCTGCAGTCACTACCGCTGAGCAAGCTGAAGATCGACCGCTCGCTGATCGCGCCGCTGTCCAACAGCTACGACGACAGCCCGATCGTGTCCTCGACCATCATCCTGGCCAAGCGCCTGGGCCTGGAAGTGGTAGCCGAAGGCGTCGAAACCCGCGAGCAAGTGGTGTGCCTGAAGCTCGCCGGCTGCGATATCGCCCAGGGCTACCACTTCAGCCGGCCGCTGTCGCCAGCGCAGTTGCTTGAGTACCCGCCCTTCAACGGTATCGAGGAAAAGCCATGCGTGTTGTGAAGACCCTGGCTGGGCTGCTGCTGGCCAGCCTGCTGGCCAACAATGCGCTGGCCGATTGCACGCCACGCAGCCTGCGCCTGGCGGTGATCCCGATCAAGAGCAGCGAAGACATGGTCCGCGAACACCAGCCGCTGCTGCTACGCCTGAGCCAGGCCGCTGGCGTGCCGGTGGAACTGGTGATTGCCGCCTCTTACGAAGGCGTGGTCGATGCCATCGTCTCTGGCGGCGCCGATATCGCCCGGCTTGGGCCAGCGTCCTATGTGCTGGCCAACCGTCGCGACCCCGGAATCGAACCCTTCGCGACCTTCACCTTGAGTGCGGGCCCTTATACGCCAGCCGGCAGCCATTACCAGGCACTGCTACTGACCGGTGGCGACAGGTTCGCAGACATCGAGCAACTGCGTGGCAAGCGCGTGGCCCTGAGCGACCCGGCCAGCACCTCGGGCAGCCTGGTGCCGAGCGTCGAGTTCCCGGCTGAAGTCGGCTCGCCCCTGCCGCAGTTCTTCGGCGCGCTGGTGTATGCCGGGACCCACGACAAGGCACTGGAGGCGCTGCTCGATGGCCGCGTGGATGCCGCCTTCGTCGCCAGCGAGCGGGCCGATGCCTACCTGGCGCGGCATGCCCTGAGCCCCGCTGCGCTCAAGGTGCAATGGCGTTCGCAGCCGATCTACTACGACCCCTATGTGTTCAGTGCCAGCCTGTGCCCGGCATTGAGGCAACGCATTCGCGCGGCGATGCTGGATGACCCCGACGTACTGGCAGCCTTTGTCGCCTCCCAGGATGCCAGCGGGCTGGTGCCGGTGAGCAAGGCCGAATATGCACCGCTGCAGCGCATGATGGATGCCTTGTTGCCTCGCTGATCCAGTTTCTCCTGTTCCGGCCTCTTCGCGGCTAAAGCCGCTCCGACAGGGTATGCGCAGGCCTTGTAGGAGCGGCTTTAGCCGTGAAGAGGCCGGGACAGGCGAACCAATTAGCTTTATCGTGTCACTGTCTCTCGCCAACCTGCCAACCATGACCGACATCGAGCGCTACGTCCGCGCCGCCACCCGCGACAACACCCGGCGCAGTTACCAGGCCGCCATCGAACACTTCGATGCCCATTGGGGCGGGTTCCTGCCCGCTACTGCCGACAGCATCGCCCGCTATCTGGCCGACCACGCCGAACAGCATGCCGTCAGCACCCTGCGCCAACGCCTTGCCGCACTCAGCCAATGGCACATCAGCCAAGGTTTCCCCGACCCGACCAAAGCGCCGCTGGTGCGCCAGGTGCTGCGCGGCATCCGCACCCTGCACCCGACGCCCCCGCGCCAGGCCGCCCCGCTGTTGCTGCAGCACCTGCAAGCGGCCGTCAAACGCTTCGAGGCAGAAGCCACCCAGGCCCGCGCATGCCACGACCTGCAAGCCCTGCGCCGTGCCCGGCGCGACAGCGCCTTGCTGTTGCTGGGCTTCTGGCGCGGCTTTCGCGGCGATGAACTGGCGCGCCTGCGCGTGGAGCACATCCAGGCCGAGGCCGGCGTCGGGATCACCCTGTTTCTGCCGCGCAGCAAGGGCGACCGCGAAGCATTGGGCGTGCAGCACCGCACCCCGGCGCTGAAAACACTGTGCCCGGTCAATGCGTATCTGCAGTGGCTCGAAGTGGCTGGCATCGCCCACGGGCCGGTGTTTCGCAAACTCGACCGCTGGGGCAACCTCAGTGACAGGCCGCTCAACAGCAACAGCCTGGTCGGCCTGCTGCGGCGCATGCTGGAACGTGCCGGCGTGCCCGCCGCGCTGTACACCGGCCATTCCCTGCGCCGCGGCTTTGCCACCTGGGCAACCGCCAATGGCTGGGAGCTGAAGGCACTGATGAGCTACGTAGGCTGGAAAGACGCCAAATCGGCATTGCGCTACATCGATGCTGCGCAACGCTTTGGCGAACTGGCGGTGTTACCGGCCGGCCAGGGACAGGCGCTCATTCCTTGAAGACATAGCGGGCGATGCCGCCCACCTCGGGGCGGATCGCATAAAGGTCGCCGGCATCGGGGTAATGCCGCAACTGCGCCGGCGCCATGCCGACGCGTGCGGTGGTGATGTACAAGGTATCGAGGTTCTCGCCACCAAAGCAGCAACTGGTCGGGCGTGGCACCGGCATCACCACCTGATCGACCAGGTGGCCGTTGCGGTCGTAATGCAGCAGGCAGCTGCCATTGAACTGGCACACCCACAGCCCGCCTTCGCGGTCCAGCGCGATACCGTCTGGCCGGCCCAGCTCGGCAGGCGTCTCGGCGAACAGGCTGACCTGCTCAAGTCGCCCTTCTGCCAGGTACTCGGCGCGGTAGATCTTGCACTCGACAGAGTCGACGAAGAACAGCGTCTGGCCATCGGCCGACCAGGCCAGACCATTGGGCAATGCCAGGCCGCAATGGATCACCTCGTCAATGAGCTCGCCATCGAAGCGGAACAGCGCCCCGGTCTTGCCGCTCGGGGCTTCGTCCATCAGGCCGGTGACAAAGCGCCCCTGTGGGTCGCAGGCGCCATCGTTGAAGCGATAGGTCGAGCGCGGATGCACGGGTACCGAGTACTGGCGAATGCGCCCGCAAGCAAGGTCGAGCAGCACGGCACTGGCGTCTTCGGTGAAGATCAGGTTGCCGCGATCAGTCAGTGCCAAGGCGCCAATGCGTGCGGCCGACTCATACAGCAGCTCCACCTCGCCATCGGGCAGCAGCCGGTTGATACGCCCGCCAGTGATATCAACGAAGTACAACGCCCCTGTTTGCGCGTCCCAGACCGGGCTCTCACCGAGGTCGGCGCGGGTATTGGCAACCTTCACCGGTACGTAGTGGCATTCCTTGATGCGGCTCCAGCGTGCGGCCACCTCGGCCAGGCTCGAAGCCTCGACCCGTGCCAGGTCACGCGGGTAACTGACCCCGCTGTTTTCGCTGAAACGTGTGGCAGTGAACTGGCCGTTGCTGGCCCGCAGGATGTAGCCGGTGTCGTGGCACAGGCCACTGGCAAGGTACAGCACCCCTGGCGTGACCCACTCGGGCTTGAGTTCTTCCGGTGCCTGGCTGATCCCCCACATGCGGGTCTTGGCCACGGGCGAGATGGCGTTGACCAGAATGCCGTGCTCCTGCCCTTCCATGCTCAGCGCATTCATGATGCCGACCTGGGCCATCTTGCCCGCCGCATAGGCGACAAGCCCCGGTTGCGCATAACGCTGGTACAGAGCCCGGTCGGAAGTGGTCAGGACGATGCGTGGTGCCGCTGAGCGTTTCAGGTGCTTCCAGGCATGCTTGGCCAGCCACACCGGCGCTTGCACGCTGATGCCAAGCGCACGGTCAAGAAATGCCTGCTGCTGAGTCTCGATGCCCTGGTAGTCCACCCAGCCGGCGTTATGGATCAGGATGTCCAGTGCGCCGAAGTGTTCGATGGCCAGCGCCACCAGCTGCCGACAGGCGTCTTCATTTTCCAGCTGGCCGGTATGGGCGACCACGTCGAAGCCGCTGGCGCGCAAGGTGTCGAGCGCCGCGTTGACGGCTGTGGGGTCCTGCCCTTCACCTGACCGATCGGTGCCCAGGTCACTGATGACGACCCGGGCCCCGCGGGCTGCCAGTGCCGTGGCGTAGTCCAGGCCAAGGCCCTGGGCCGCGCCTGTGACGATGGCGACTTTGCCCTTGAATGGGTCTGTAATTGGCATTGTAGAGCCCTTCCGATTCTCCTTTTTACGATAACAACAAAAAAATCAATGACTTAATATTAAAAGCATGCAACTTTGATATCCCTGAGATATCACTGCCCATTGGCACCGGTCAGACTCGACCTCGACGAAGGAACATGGAAGGAACATGCAATGATCGAGACACGCTTGCTCAGGCAGTTCATTGCCGTCGCCGAGGAGCTGCATTTTCACAAGGCCGCCTTGCGCCTGCACATGGCGCAGCCGCCCCTGAGCCAGGCGATCAGCCGGCTGGAAGAGAAGCTGGGCTTCAGCTTGTTCCTGCGCAACAAGCGGGCGGTCAAGCTCACCGCCGCAGGTGCGGCGTTTCTGGAAACGGCCTACCGCACGCTCAAGGAACTGGAGCAAGGCATCGAGTACGCGCGCAACGTGTCCCAAGGTATCAGCGGCAAGCTGACCATCACCGCCATTTCCATCGCCTATTACGAGTCGCTGCTCAGCACCCTGAAGAAGTTTCGCGAGGTCTACCCGAACGTGCGCCTGACCATTCGCGAAATGCCCTCGGCCTCCCAGGCCAAGGCATTGATGGCGGGCGAAGCGGATGTCGGTTTCATGCGCAAACTGCCCGTATCGTCAGACACCCTCGAATCCCGCCTGATACTCAGCGAACAGATCGTCATGGCCTTGCCGGCCAATCACCCCTGCGCGCGGCAGCCAGCGGTCGAGCTGCGCGATTTTGCCGATGCGGATTTCGTCTTCACCCCACAGGCGCTGGGCAGCGGCTATCACGGCCAACTGATCGCCTTGTGCGAGTCGGCCGGCTTCCACCCCCGGATCGTCCAGGAGGCCGCGCAGATCCACACCCTGGTAGGGCTGGTAGCCTGCGGCTTCGGCGTTGCCCTGGTACCGGAATCGATTGCCTACTCGACGCTGCGCGACCGCGTGCAGTTCCGCCCGATCCGCCCGATCAAGGGCCAGCCCACGCCGACCATGGGCCTGTACATGAACTGGAATACCGAGAATACCTCCCCGGCCTTGGGCAGCTTCATTGCCATGCTCGAGCAGGGTGCGCCGCGGCACTTTGCCGACACCCTGCAAAGCCCGGTAATGCTGGAGGGTTGCAACGTATCAGCGCTGCTGCCTGGCGCATTGCCAGACACGGGCGATATCGCTGGCACGGTCCTGCAATAGCTGCGCAGCGTTCGCGCACGCCTGCTCCAGGGTCATCGGCCCGTTGGCCAAGGCAAAGGCCGCGTCGATACCGTGGGCATACAGCTGTTGGTAGCCTTCGCCCAAGGTCCCCGCCAGCACCACCACCGGCACCCCGTGCCGCTTGGCCACCCGCGCGACCCCCATTGGGGTCTTGCCGCGCAAGGTCTGGGCGTCGAAGCGCCCTTCACCGGTAATCACCAGGTCAGCGCCTTGCACCAGCGCGTCCAAGCCGGCCAACTCGGCGACCACTTCCACGCCTGGGCGAAAGCGCGCCCCCATGAAGGCCTTGGCGGCAAAGCCCATGCCCCCGGCCGCTCCGCACCCCGGGAAGTCGCGTACGTCTTCACCCAGCAACTGCGCACAGTGGTCGGCAAAATGGCCGAGGGCCTGGTCCAGCGCCTGCACTTGCTCGGGGTTGGCGCCTTTCTGTGGGCCGAATATCGCCGAAGCGCCATTGGCGCCACACAGCGGGTTGTCGACATCGGCCGCCACTTCGACCTGCACTTCGGCCAAGCGCGGGTCCAGGCCACTGGCGTCGATACGGGCCAGCCGGGCCAGGGCCAGGCCACCCTCCTCCAGCGCTTGCCCGTCGGCATCCAGCAAGCGCAGGCCAAGGGCGCGCAGCATACCGCTGCCGCCGTCGTTGGTGGCACTGCCGCCAATGGCCAAAACGATACGTTGCGCCCCGGCTGCCAGCGCGGCGGCCATCAGTTCGCCCGTGCCCCAGGTGCTGCTGCGGCAGGCATCGCGCTGGCCGCTGGGAACCAGCTGGATACCACTGGCCTGGGCCATCTCGATCACCGCGGTGCGGCTTTCTGCAAGCCAGCCCCAGCCCGCTTCCACGCGTTGCCCCAGCGGCCCACGCACGGTCTGGCGGCGCAGTTCGCCATGGCTGGCAGCTACGATCGCCTCCATGGTGCCTTCGCCACCATCAGCCATCGGGCATTCGACCAGTTCGACAGCGGGCAACGCCTCGGCCAAACCAAGGGCGATGGCACGGGCGACACCGGCAGCGTCGAGGCTGTCCTTGAACGAGTCGGGGGCGATGACGATTTTCATGGGGATTCTCCTGTCCTGATGACTGGCATGCTGACAGTTGTCTGGCGCGGCGGCCTCGGTCGGATGCACAAAAGGCCGGCGGCGTTGTTTGGGCAAATGCCTTTGCTGGCGGTCAATCAACCGGCAGCAGTTGCAGCCCCAGGTACAAGCTCAGCATGCCTTCCAGGCGCAGCGGGTCTACTTCGCCCAGTTCAGCGATGCGCTCCAGGCGGTAGCGCAAGCTGTTACGGTGGATTCCCAGGGCATCGGCACAGGCCTGGCTCTGGCCATCGTGCGCGCACCAGGCGCGCAGCGTGGCCAGCAGTTGGCCGCTGGCATCCCGGGCGCGGATGCGCTGCAGCGGCTCCAGCAGTTCATCCAGGGCGTCTTCGTTGCGATGGCGCCAGAGCAAGGCTGGCAAGCGGTAGCGGCTGAGGCTCAGCAGCTGCACGTTGGGCAGCACCTCACGGCCATAAGCCAACAAGTCACGCACCCGTCGATAACCCCGGCGCAATTGCTCCAGGCTCTGCGCCGCACTGCCCAGCGCCAGGCGTTCGACCTCCCAGCCGTGGCGCTGCAGGCGTTCGATCAGGCGTGCCTCATCCAGCACCAGCCCCGCCGGCCGGCACCACAGCAGCGACTCGCGCGAAGGACTCACGCACCAGCTTTCCGGGTAGCGGCTCATCAACCAAGCCGACAGTGTTTCGGCAGGCGGCCCGGAGTGCAGCTCGAACAAGCACGGCACCCGCGGCAACTGGGGTTTCAGGCCCAACTGCTGGGCCTCGTCCAGCAGCCGCGGCGAATCACCCGTGCCGCCGAGCAGCAACGCCAGCAAGTCGTCGCAGCGCTGGCGCCGCCACTGTTGCTCGACTTGCAGGTGGCGTTGCGCCAGGAGCATCTCGGCGGTCATCCGCACCAGTTCGCCGTAGGTACGCAGTTGCTGCGGGTCGCCGGTCAGGCCGAGCACGCCGATCAGGCGCCCGTCGAGCATCAACGGCAGGTTCACCCCAGGCTGCACGCCCTTGAGGCATTTGGCCGCGTCGACGTCCAGTTCGACCACCCGGCCATTGGCCAGGACCAGTTGCGCGCCTTCATGCCGGGTGTTGATGCGCTCCGGCTCGCCACTGCCGAGGATCAGCCCCTGGCTGTCCATGACGTTGACGTTGCATGGCAGAATGGCCATCGCCCGATCGACGATATCCTGCGCCAGGTCATGGTCCAGTTCGAACATTCAGCGATCCTTAATCGTGTCAGCTTTTGTACGGCGGCACAGCGCCATGCACGATACGCTGTGCAAAAGCACAAAGACAGGCGCGTCGCACTCCCCGAGACTCGTCAGGGCGAGCGCCGGCACAGGCGACGCGGCGACAATCATAACAACAGAGATCCCGATCATGGCACACAGCCCCGCCCCTGACCAAGGCACCGATAGCACCCGCAACGCGCTGTACCGGCGCATCACCCTGCGGCTGATCCCGTTCATTTTCATCTGCTACCTGTTCAACTACCTGGACCGCGTCAATGTCGGCTTCGCCAAGCTGCAGATGCTCGATGCATTGAAGTTCAGCGAAACCGTGTACGGCCTTGGCGCCGGCATCTTCTTCATCGGCTACGTGCTCTGCGGCCTGCCGAGCAACCTGGCGCTCAACCGCTTCGGCCCGCGGCGCTGGATTGCGGCGATGATGATCGCCTGGGGCAGCCTGTCGACCTGCCTGCTGTTCGTCACCACCCCGACCGAGTTCTACACCCTGCGCCTGCTGACCGGTGCCGCCGAGGCGGGCTTCTTCCCCGGCGTGGTGCTGTACCTCTCGCGCTGGTTCCCGGCTGACCGCCGCGGCCGCATCATGGCGCTGTTCATGTCGGCGATCCCGGTGTCGGGCCTGCTCGGTGGACCGTTCTCCGGCTGGATCCTCGAACACTTCGCCACCGGCCAGCATGGCCTGGCCGGCTGGCAGTGGATGTTCCTGATCCAGGGCCTGCCAACCGTGGCCCTCGGTGTGCTGGCCATCAAGCTGCTCAGCGACGGTTACCAGAAAGCCGCCTGGCTGAGCCCGGCCGAACGCCAGCTGATCGCCGCCGACCTCGAAGCGGACGCCGCCAGCAAGCCGAACACCACCGGCGACAGCGTGCTGGCCGTGTTGACCAACCCGCTGATCTGGACCTTCGGTTTTGTCTACTTCTGCATCCAGAGCGGCGTGTACGCGATCAACTTCTGGCTGCCGTCGATCATCAAGAGCATGGGCTTCGACAACCCGCTGCTGATCGGCTGGCTGAGCGCCATTCCGTACCTGCTGGCCGGCGTGTTCATGATCCTCTGCGGCCGCTCGGCGGACCTGCGCAACGAGCGCCGCTGGCATCTTGTGGTACCGATGCTGATGGGTGCCGTCGGCCTGCTGATCGCGGTCAACTTCGCCGGCAACCCGACCGTCGCCATCCTCGGCCTGTCGATCGCCACCATGGGCGCCCTCACCGGCTTGCCGATGTTCTGGCCGATGCCGACCGCGCTGCTCAGCGCCAGTGCCGCAGTGGCTGGCCTGGCGATCATCAACTCGGTGGGCCAGATGGCCGGTTTCCTCAGCCCGTACCTGGTCGGCTTCATCAAGGACCAGACCGGTTCGACCGATGCGGCGCTGTATTCGCTGGCCGCGTTGATCGTGCTGGGTAGCCTGGTGGCCTTGCGGGTTACCCGGGCCGGAGCGCTGAGTGCTGTCCGCACCCATTGAGTTTTTGGGTGAGTTCGCCGGGAGGTTTGCAGCGCCCATGAGATCGAGCGCCGCCCGCGCGGCGCATCGCGGATGAATCCGCTCCTACATCTGTTGCAACGTGCCGAACCTGTAACGCCATGGTCGCCTGCCTTGGCGCATGACGTGAGCCTACAAACAAGGCTGACAACCATGGCCTCACAGGCATGGCCACGTTGCAACAAATGTAGGAGCGGATTCATCCGCGATGCGCCGCGCGGGCGGCGCTCGATCGCTCAGGCGCTGCCAGTCCCGAGGCGAACACAAGGACACCGATCGTCAGATCAACGAATACCCCTCCCACCCCAGGCGTCAAATGGTTCCAAAGGCCCCCCTTTGGAGAAGCCCCATGACCCAGCACGCCGTGGCCCGCCTCGATCAGCTCGACCCTAAACGCCCCTTGCGCGTCCAGGCCGGCAACGAAGAAATGATCCTCATCCGCCAAGGCGATCAGGTACATGCCTACCAAGGCAACTGTCCGCATGAAGGCGCCCCGTTGGAAGAAGGCGTTATCTGCGGCGGCCTGCTGGTTTGCCCCTGGCACAAGGCCGCGTTTGCCGTCGATGAGGGGGCGGTGTGTGAACCACCCGCGCTGACTGGCCTGCGCAGGTACAGGGCGTGGGTCAAGGACGGTGAGGTGTGGGTCGATGATCAGCCGATGCCGAAAAGCGAGCCACCTCGGCACAGCGACGCGCGTACTTTCGTGGTGATCGGTGCCGGTGCGGCCGGCTCGGCGGCAGTCGCCACGCTGCTCGACCACGGTTTTGGCGGGCACCTGATCTGGCTCGATCAAGAGCGACAACCGGCCTACGACCGCACTGCCTTGAGCAAATTCGTCATCGCTGGGGAGATGGCGCCCGACGAGGTGTCAGCCTTGCTCGAGCCCGACCAGCTGCGCAGAGGCCAGCTGGACCGGCGCTTCGGGAAGGTGCTTGCACTGGATGCGAAAAAGCGCCAGATCACCCTCGCCGACGGGCACCACATCGATTACGACGCCGCCCTCCTGGCCACTGGCGGCAAGCCACTGCGCCCGGCACTGCCAGGTGTAGACCTGCCCGGCATCATGACCCTGCGCTCGCGCGAGGATGCCTCACGCCTGCTCGATGCTGCCGAACCCGGGCAGCCCGTGGTGATCGTCGGTGACGGCTTCATTGGCCTGGAAGCTGCCGCGGCGCTGCGCAAATATGGCGCCGAGGTGCATGTGGTCACCCGCCACGAAGTGCCTTTGGCCAAACAGCTGGGCGAGCGCATCGGGCGCTCCATTCGCCAGTTGCATGAACGCAAGGGCGTGGTGTTCCATGGCCCGACCGAAGTCGAGCGTTTCCTGGGCGAAGACAAGGTCGAGGCCGTGCAACTGGCCAATGGCGAAAAGCTGCTCGCGCCCCTGGTGCTGCTGGGTACCGGTGTAAAGCCGGCCACTGCTTTCGTGCAAGGCGTGCAACTGGCCAAGGACCAGTCATTGCAAGTGGATGCCGAACTGCATGCCGCGGATGGTCTGTGGGCTGCGGGCGATATCGCCACCTTCCCCCACGCCGGGCACCCGGTGCGCATCGAGCACTGGCGCCTGGCCCAGCAACACGGGGTGATCGCGGCGGCCAACATGCTGGGCGAGCAGCGTCGCTACAACGATGTACCGTTCTTCTGGACCTTCCAACACGGGCGCACCTACGAGGTGCTGGGGCATGCGCGTGACTGGGACCGCATCGCGTTTGTTGGCGAACCGGAGAAAGGCGACTTCGTTGCCTTGCAGTGCATTGGCGATCAGGTCGAGGCGGTAATTGCCAAGGGTTACTCGGATGCCATGGCGATGTTGTCACAACGAATGAAGAGGCCGTTGAGCCGGGCCGAAGCGCTCAACCTGATCAGTTGAACGATTCGACCTTTTTCCAGACGAGCATTTGTTGCACTGGCTAATCTGCTGCGTTCAGCAGGCAATGATCACGTTGCGGCGGCTCCCAACGTGATCACAGGTAGCTTGCACATGTGGGCCTGGATCGGTGAAACCCGGCTTCGCTGGATCCCAATCTCCGTGGTTCCATTTTGAACTGTGAAGTACCATGCAACTCGAGGTTGGGTGCCTGACACGTGAGGGACCGTTCGCATTCTGAGGGCCAAAAGAGTAAACCAGCACAGACGCCTGGCTTGGCGCTGGAATGTCGGCCTCAGAACTGGTCAAAGCAGCACCGTGATGAGGAACGACCAAAGCCTTTACCGGACTGGTCTTGAGATGACTGAAAAATCGGTAATCGCAGTCACCTGTCAAAACGATACTGTAAGACTGACCTGCATCAGTGGTGGCCTCAATTGCCAGCACCAGGCCGCTGTCATTTCTCCGACTGCCACTCCCCCGGGTAACTTTCAATACTTTTCCATTATGTAAAACAAGGCGCTCTACAGTCGTGGAAGTGTCGGTCAGCAAGACTACCCTGCCATTGTTTTTCTTGATGGTTTCGGAAAAGGCAACGTGCTTCGGCCCCACCACCTGATCGGGTGCGATCCACGTTTTACCCAGCAATCCCAAGTTGGGATGCAGGGTTGCTCCGACCCAGTGATCCTGGTCCCAATGCGATAAAACTATCGCTGCGGCTTCGCTGGGATCCAACACTATCTGGCTTGGGCGCGTGTGTTGGTTGCTGTAGACACCACCACCGGTATCGAAATATAAAGTAGGCCGCAATGGTCCGCCATTCACCGGATCTCTTTTTAGCAGTCCATTAGCATTGCCTTGCCCTACATCGAATACAACCACTTCTTCGCAGGCAACCTCTCTCAGGAGATCCATTTCGGGCTGTTCCAACCAGGCTTGCCGCTCTCCGACCAGACGAAAAACCTCGTCCAGCCTTTGGTCATGTACCGTCGACACTTCCATCTTAAGGCTTTCGGAATCCGACGATAGTGTTCGATAGATCTTTGTATGGTGTGAAATTTTGGAATTAGACTGCGTCAAGAGAAACCATTGCCCCTCATCCGGGGAAGGAGGACAGTCATTGACTCGATAATGCTTGTAGCACCTCCATCGTCCCCAGCATTGTTCACGTTCGATGCAAGCATGGCGCCACCCAGCAAACATATCACGCATGTAATTGGTCAGTGGCCTGAAAGAGCACGCGGTGTCCAGTCGCACACTGATTTCTGCATGAAACAGGGGCATGCGTTCAAAGTCGATAGTTACATCATTACGATGCCGTTCAAACCAATCACGGTCCACCATGTCAAAACTCACCCGGGCGAGCTTTCCACGCCGACTTATCTCTATGTCATCGATGCGGGCATACGCAGCCTGCGGCAAAGGCGGCAACTCAGCATTTTCATGAGTGGTGAAGTGAGGATTCATTGGCGGCTGTCCCTGTCGCATTTCATTCAATGTGGCAAATGTTCACACAGTCAATTCTCTATTGCCACCGTCACTTTTCCAGCTGAAACGCCATGGCCTGGCTTCCAAACGGGTGACGTAGTGTGTAAAAGCTGAAGGACCTCTCTGCTCAAAGGATCTCGATCATGCAGTACCGTCCCCTTGGCCATTCCGGCCTGCAAGTCTCCGCCCTGACCTTGGGCAGCATGATGTTCGGCGAGCAGACGAGCACCGAGGATGCGCTGCGGATCATCGACAAGGCCTGGGACCAGGGCATCAACTTCATCGACACCGCAGACGTCTACAATGCCGGCCGCTCCGAAGAGATCGTCGGCGAAGCGGTGGCGCGCCATCGCCAGGACTGGGTCGTTGCCTCCAAGGTCGGCATGGGGCCGACCGACGGCCTGCCCAACCGCAGCGGGTTGTCGCGCAAGCACATCTTCAATGGCATCGATGCCACGCTGACACGCATGCACCTGGACTACCTGGACATCTACTACCTGCACCGCGAAGACCACAAGGTGCCGCTGGAAGAGACCGTGCGCGCCATCGGTGACCTGCTGCAGCAAGGCAAGATCCGCTACTGGGGGGTGTCCAATTACCGCGGCTGGCGCATTGCCGAGCTCTGCAACATCGCCGAGCGCCTGGGGGTGGCCAAGCCGGTGGTGAGCCAGCCGCTGTACAACATCGTCAACCGCCAGGCCGAACCGGAGCAGATGACCGCCGCCGCGTATCACGGCCTGGGCGTGGTGCCGTTCAGCCCGCTGGCTCGCGGGGTGCTCAGCGGCAAGTATGCACCGGGGGCCGAGCCCGAAGCCGGCAGCCGGGCGGCGCGCCAGGACAAACGCATCATGGAGGTGGAATGGCGCCAGGAGTCGCTGGCCATTGCCCGGCAACTGCAGGATTACGCGCAGGCCAAGGGCGTGGGGATGGTCGAGTTCGCCATTGCCTGGGTGCTGAACAGCCAGCTGGTGAGTTCGGCCATCGTCGGGCCGCGCACCGAGGCGCAGTGGGATACCTACGGCGGGGCGCTGGCGGTGCAGATCACGGCAGAAGACGAGGCATTCATTGATTCGCTGGTGACACCGGGGCATGCGTCGACGCCAGGGTTCAATGATGTCGCGCATTTTGTCAGTGGGCGGTTGGCTCGTCGCTGAGCGTTCTCCTGCATTGGCCTCTTCGTGGGCACGCCCGCTCCCACAGGGTCACCACCCTCTTCAAGGCAGTGATACCCCGGTGGGCGCGGGCGTGCCCGCGAAGAGGCCAGTGCAGGCAAAAGCCATTGGGGAGCTCTGCGCCGGGGTCCCGGTCCCCCCTTTCCCCAATCATCCCGGTATCGTTCGCGCCATTGGTTTTTCACCTTTGGAGCAGCAATGAAACTCTTGCAACCTCTGCAGATTGGCCCCCTTACCCTGCCCAACCGCGTGTTCATGGCCCCGCTCACCCGCCTGCGTAGCCTCGAACCTGGCGATGTACCCACGCCGATGATGGCCGAGTACTACCGCCAGCGCGCCAGCGCCGGCCTGATCATCACCGAAGCCACGCAGATCTCCTTCCAGGCCAAGGGTTACTCCGGCTCGCCAGGTATTCACAGCGCCGAGCAGATCGCCGCCTGGCAAGTGGTCAACCAAGGCATCCACGCCGAAGGCGGCCACAGCGCCGTGCAGGTCTGGCACACGGGCCGCGTTTCGCACACCTCCCTGCAACCCGACGGTGAAGCGCCGGTTGCGCCGTCGGCCCTGCCGGCCAACGCCCGCACCACCCTGCGCGACGAACAAGGCAACCTGATGCGGGTGGAAACCTCCGCACCCCGTGCACTGAGCGAAGACGAGATTGCCGCGATCGTTGCCGACTTCGGCCAGGCTGCCGCCAACGCCCGTGAGGCCGGTTTCGACTTCATCGAACTGCATGCCGCCCACGGCTACTTGCTGCACCAGTTCCTTACCCCAAGCGCCAACCAGCGCGAAGACCGTTACGGCGGCAGCATTGAGAACCGTGCGCGTATCGTGCTCGAAGCCGTGGACGCGGCGATCGCCAGCTGGAGCGCTGATCGCATTGGTATCCGTGTGTTCCCGCTGGGTGGCTTCAATGGCGTGGACAACGGCGAGGACCAGGAGGCTGCCGGCTTGTACCTGATCAAGGAACTGGCCAAGCGCAACCTCGCCTACCTGCACTTGTCCGAGCCAGACTGGGCGGGTGGCAAGCCGCTGCGTGATTCATTCCGTGAGCAGATTCGGGCAGCCTACCCCGGCGTGATCATCGCTGCGGGTGCGTATACCGCCGAGAAAGGCGAAGACCTGATCGGTCGTGGCCTGATCGATGCCGTGGCGTTCGGGCGCAGCTACATCGCCAACCCGGACCTGGTGGAGCGGCTGCGGGTGCAGGCGCCGTTGAACGAGCATCGTGCGCAGTTCGACTATGCCAATGGGCCTGAGGGGTATACGGATTATCCGTTCCTGAAGCAGGCCTGATACTGTCAAGGGAGCCGCTGCGCTCCCTTCTTTTTGCCTGTTCTGGCCTCTTCGCGGGTAAACCCGCTCCCACAGTCACTGCACACTGCTTGAAGTCTGTGCAATCCCTGTGGGAGCGGGTTTACCCGCGAAGAGGCCAGTGAGGGTTAACTGAGTTCGGCCAATGCTCGCGCCGCATAAGCATGCGAGCGCAACCGCGCCAGCGGGTCATGGATCCGGCAGTCGATCATCAGCTCATCCGCGCCGGTCTGCTCGATCAGCGACCGCAGCCCCTCACGCACCCGCTCTGGCCCACCGGCAATGCTGCAGGCCATCACCTGCTCCAGTACCGCCCGCTCGTGTCCGGGCAGGCTCTGCACATACCCTTCCTGCGGCTTGGGCAACAAGCCAAAACGCCCGACGTGCAAGTCCAGCATCCACTTGCGGTGCGAGCTGGCCTGGTAATCCGCTTCGGCATCGCTGTCGGCGGCGAACAGGTTCACGCCCACCATCACATAAGGCTTGGCCAGTTGCGCCGAAGGCTGGAAGTTCGCTCGATAATGGGCAATCGCTTGCAGCAGATAACGCGGCGCAAAGTGCGAAGCAAAGGCGTAAGGCAACCCCAGCTTCGCTGCAAGGTCGGCACCGAACAGGCTGGAGCCGAGGATCCACACCGGTACCTCGTGCGCCCCCGGTACGCCGCGGACCTGGCGCTTGCCGTTGTCGGCCAGGTAGTCGCGCAGCTCGGCGATGTCCTGGCTGAAGTCGCGCTCCGGCGCGGCGCCACGCAAGGCCCGCACGGTCGGCCCGGAGGTGCCGGGCGCGCGCCCCAGGCCGAGGTCGATACGGCCCGGGTGCAGGGTGTCGAGGGTGCCGAACTGCTCGGCAACTACCAGCGGTGCGTGGTTGGGCAGCATGATGCCGCCGGCACCGACGCGAATGTGCTGGGTGGCATTGGCGATTTCGTTGATCACCAGCGCGGTGGCAGCCGAACCGATGCCGGGCATGTCGTGGTGCTCGGCGATCCAGTAGCGGTGGTAGTCCTGCTGCTCGACATGGCGAGCGAGCTGGCGGGATTCTTCGATCGCGTCAGCGAAGGTCTTGCCTTCGCCAATCATGACCAGATCCAGTACGGACAGGGCAGTCATGGAGTCTCCAGATGGATTATCAGTGACGCCAGTGTCTGCGCTGCTACATCAGGGATAAACCCGAACTCAGGCCCCATATACGGGCCCGGCAGTCCCCAATCAATCCTCCCAGGGCACACCCTGCTCCCAGCTCGCTACCAGAAGGTCGATGAACCCGCGGACACGTGGCGACAGGTGTCGCTTGCTCGGGTAAACCACGCGGATCGGATCTGCCGGGGGCCGGTAGGCGTGCAACACCTCCACCAACGTGCCTGCGCGCAGGTCGTTGCCGGTGATGTAGGTCGGCAGGTGAATCAGGCCGAAACCGGCCCGTGCGCCGTCGAGCATTGCCTCGGAGCTGTCGATGTTCAACCGCCCGGGCTCCTCGCACAGGTGCAGCCCTTCGGCGGTATGGAAGCGCCAGGGCATCGACTTCTCGCCAGCCAGGAAGGTGATCTTGTCATGCCCGTACAGGTCCGCTGGTACCTGCGGCACGCCGTGCTGGCCGAGGTATTCGGGCGAGGCGCAGGTGACGAACTGCTGCCAGGCGACCGTGCGGGTCAACAGCTGCGAATCTTCCTTGGGCGCGCCGATGCGCACGGCAACGTCGACGCCCTCCTCGACCAGGTCGACGAAACGGTCAGTGAAACGAATGTCTGCCCGCAGGTCTGGCCACTGCTTGAGGTAGGCATCGAGAATCGGCAGTACATGACGCTGGCCGAGCGACAGCGGTGCGGTGAGGCGCAAGGTGCCGGTGGGTTTGCCGCGGCGCTGCGCCATGGTGCTTTCCACCTCGTCCAGGTCGTCGAGAATCTGCCGCCAGCGCTCGAAAGCCACCAGGCCCTCATCGGTCAGGCTCAGCTTGCGCGTGGTGCGGTTGAGCAGGCGCACCGCCATGCGCGCTTCCAGGCGGGCGATGCTCTTGCCAACCGCCGAGCGGGTCAGGCCCAGGCTGGCCGCCGCGGCGGTGAAACTGCCGGCCTTCACGGCACTGACGAAGGCAGCGATGTCGCCGAAGCGGTTGGGTTCCATGGCGGGTTCCTGGGCATACTGAAGGCCGGCTTAAATGGGTGCGAATCGCAGTATTGCAAGGGCATGCGCTCAACGCTCGCTCCAGGCGGCCAACGGCAACGGCGGTTGCTGGTCGAGGATGCGCCGCCAGATCAACGCCAGGTCACCGTTGTGCAGCATCGCTCCGATACCAGAGCCGGCCCCACGGCTTGGCGTGTCGGCAACCCACTGCCCCTGGCTATCGCGATGGGCCATGTTGAAACGGAAGGTGTAGTTGCCGGGGATGCCCATGCGCAGGTCGGTGACCACAAGCTGGTCGCCGACCACGTCATAACGCAGCCAGCCTCCGGTAAACCAGCGCAGGCGTTCGAGCAAAGGCGCATCCTGCAGGGCATTGCCCGCCTCCAGGTTCAGTGGCAGGCGCTGCATTTCCGGTGGCTCGCGATCAAACGTGCTGCTGATACCTTCGTAATAAAAACCATCCGGGGTCTTGGCCAGCACCCGCCAGACCAGGCTGTTGAACGCAATTGGCACGGCGCGTACTTCGCTTGCCTGGATGCCTTGCTGCTCGAGCGCCAGTTGAAAACGCTGCTCGGCGGCGATGCGCCCGGCCAGACCAAACCCCAGGTAGGCTGTGCTGAACACCAACGCCAGGCTCAACACCTGCACGGCTCTCGCCTTCAACCCTTTGAAGGCGGCGTACAGGACAGCCAGCAACAGCGGCACGGTATACACAGGGTCGATGATGAACACTGCCGCCCAACTCAGCGGGGTGAACTGCAGCGGCCAGAACAGCTGGGTGCCGTAGACCGTGAAGGCATCGAGGATGGGGTGGGTTACCAGCACCAGCCAGAACGCCAGGAACAGCCGCGCCAGGGTATAGCCCTTGTCGGGCCACCGCGTTCGGGCAAGCCGGTTGACCAACACGGCCAGCAACAAGGCCAGCCCGGTGAGGACGAAGATCGAATGGGAGAAGCCGCGATGGTAGGTCATCTGCGACACCGGGTCGGCGTAGCGAATGACCACGTCGAGGTCCGGCACGGTGCCCAGTGCAGCGCCATAGATGAGCGATCGACGGCCCTGGATGCGGCCGAGCACCGTGCCTTGCAGCGCAGCACCGAGCACGGCTTGGGTGATGGAGTCCACGTCAGGTTTCCTCAATGACAATTGAGGAAACCTAACCCCCGATACCTAGGTGACGCAATCGTTGCTGTGTGACAACAAATGGCCGGTAATGCCTTAGAACAGCTGCCAGGTGTACACCAGGGTCAACCGGTTCTCGTCGATGTCAGTGCGATAGTTGGACCGCGCCATGGCATTCCTCACCCTGATACCCAACCCCTTGAGCACGCCACTCTGCACGGCATAGCCAAGGTCCAGGTCGCGCTCGCGGTCCTTGCCCTCGTACCCCTGGCCCGTGTCGACGTTGTTGCCGGTGATGTAGCGCACCGTTGCCGTCAACCCTGGCACGCCCATCGCCGCGAAGTTGTAGTCATAACGCACCTGGTACGAGCGCTCGTCGGTATAGGCGAACTCATAGGTCGGCACTTCATTGCCCAACGGCGAGATGTTGGCGAACACCCGTGGGAACGGGCTATCGCCATAGATGCCCTGGTAGCCGGCGTGGAAGCTGTGGCCACCATGCCGGGCGCTGAACATCGAGAAGAACGCCTGGTTGTCGATCCTCCCCAGCCGCGCATCGCCATCCTCGCGGGCGGTGAAATAGCCGAGGTTGGCGCTCAGCACCCAGTCCCCCAATGGTTTGCTGTGCTTCAGGCCAACGAACCCCTGGTGGTAGATGTTCTCAAGCTGCCCGTACCAGAGGCTGACGCTGCTCTGGTTGGCATTGAACGCATAGTCGCCACCCGCATAGTTGAAGGCATCGCTCTCGGCCTGGCGCTGGGGTACATGGCCAAGCATGGCGTTCATCTTGCCGTCGCCGCCCTCGTTGCGCAGGTGCGTGCTGGTCAGGTGCCCGGCCTGCACCGTCAGCCCGTCGATTTCCGCCGAGCTGATGCTGGCGCCCTGATAGCTCGGCGGCAGCAGGCGGATATCGCTGAAGGTCAGCACCGGCAGGTTGGGTTGCAATTCGCCCACGCGCAGTTCGGTCTTCGACAGCCTGGCCTTGAAGGTGGGTGCGATGCGGCTGTACTCGTCGGCTGCGCGGCCATCACCGTGCACCGGCAACAAACCGGTGTTGACCCGGTCCGGGCTGCTGTCGAGCTTGATGCCGAGCAGCCCCAGGGCATCGACACCAAAGCCAACCGGGCCCGGCGTGTAGCCGGACTTGAAGTCGAGGATGAAGCCTTGCGCCCACTCCTCGGCCTTGGACTGTTGGTTGGCACCGACGATATCGGAAAAGTCACGGCTGAAGTAGTAATTGCGGGCGCTGAGGCTGGCTTTGGCATCCTCGAAGAAACCGCCTTCGGCGGCGAGCAAGGAGGGGCTGAGCAAAGTCAGCCCGATGGCAACGCAAGGGGTGTGGTTCATTCCGAAGCTCTCTTGATCTTGTTGTTATGGAATAAGCGCGGGGGAACACGGGTTTTCAGGGCGTGCGGCGCAGCACCTCCCTGGGTGGCGGGCGGCGCAAGCGCAGCAGCGCATGGGCCAGCAGGCCGAACAGCAGCCCCCAGAACGCCGCCGACAGGCCAAGGAAAGACACCCCCGAAGCGGTGACCAGGAAGGTGAACAACCCGGCATCGCGTTCGCTGGGTTCGGCCAGGCTGCGCGCCAAGGCCTCGCTGATTGCGCCGTACAGGGCAAGGCCAGCCAGGGCGGCAATCAATGCCGCCGGGAACGCGGCAAACAACGACATCAACGTTGCCCCGGCAACCCCCAGCAGCAGGTACAAAGCGCTGCCAGCGACGGCCGCAACGTAGCGACGGCGCGGGCTTTCATGGGCCTCTGGGCCGGTGCACAGGCTGGCGGTGACGGCTGCGAGGTTCAGGCCATGGCAGCCGAACGGTGCAAGCAGCGCACCCGCCAACGCGCTGGCACTGATCAACGGGCTGGCCGGCGTGCCATAACCGGCGTTGCGCAGCACGGCCATGCCCGGCATGAACTGCCCGGTCAGCGCGACCAGCACCATGGGCAGCGCCAGGCTGAAAGTTGCCGCCAGGCTGAATTGCGGGGTGATCCACTGTGGCGAAGCCAACTCCAGCACCAGCGCCTCGCTGCGAAAGGCACCGCTGGCCAAGGTCACCACGGCGCCTGCACACAGCACCGCTGCCACGGCGTACCGCGGTTGCAGCCTGCGCATCAGCACGTAGGTGGTGAACATTGCCAGGACCAGCACGGGCTGCACCGGCAGTGCCCGGAAAACCTCGATACCGAAGCTGAACAGAATGCCGGCCTGCATGCCGGCCGCGATGGCGCCTGGCAGGTGCGCAATGATGCGGTCAAAGGCCCCGCTGATGCCAATCAGCAGCAGGACCAGGTTGGCCACCAGGTACGCACCCACCGCCTGCTCCAGGCCCAGATGCGGCAAGGCGGTGACCAGCAGCGCCGAACCCGGGATGGACCAGGCGATCACCACTGGCACCCGATAACGCAGGCTGAGCAAGGCGCCAAGCACGGCACTGCCCATGGACACGGCCCAGACCCAGGACGACAGCATGCCGTGGGACAGGCCGGCCGCTTCGGCGGCATGGAAGATGATCACCAGCGGGCCGGCGTAGGAAATCAGGGTCGCGATGCAGCCGGCGACCAGGGCTGACAGGGAGCAGTCCTTGAGCAGGGTTTTCATGGGAATTCTCGCAAGGCTCAGGCCGGCCTTGGTGGCAGGCTCTTGTTCTGTGTTGCTTGCTTCGCGGGTGAATCGGGGCGCCGAACCGCCGCTCCCACAGGGATGGCGCACATCCATAGGTTTGTGGTGATCCTGTGGGAGCGGGCTTGCCCGCGAAGAAGCCAGCGCGGTGTATCAGGCTTCCTGAAGTGCCCGAGGACGCCCGCTGCGGTGCTCATCCTCGGTTGCAAGGGCTTTCTGCAATTGGAAGTCGAACTTCAACTCGGCATGGCGGCCTTCAGCCCCTTCATGGAACACCACCTCACCCACCAGCCCGTCACGCGTGGCGTAGGCGAAGTCATCCCACAGGTACTTGTCCCCGGCCAGGTTGATCTGCGTGGTCAGGTGGCGGTGGCCGGGTGCCGAAATGAAGAAGTGCACGTGGGCCGGGCGCTGGCCATGGCGGCCGAGCAGGTCCAGGCACTCCTGGGTCGGGCCCTGCGGGTCGCAGCCGTAGCCCGACGGCACGATGGAGCGGGCGCGGTAGCGGCCTTCGGCATCGGTGACGATGCGGCGGCGCAGGTTATACGCCGACTGGCTTTGATCGAAGAACGAGTAAGTGCCACGCGTGTTGGCATGCCACAGGTCGACGATGGCCCCGGCCAGCGGCTGGCCCTGAGGGTCGAGCACCTGGCCTTCGAGGAACATGACGGTAGCCACGCCCTCCTCGCTGCCGTCGTCCATGCGCACTTCACCCTGGGCGAGCGGCGCGCCGGCCACATACAGCGGGCCTTCGATGGTGCGCGGGGTGCCGCCGCTCAAGCCGGCCTCGGCGTCCTTGGCATCCTGCAGCAGGTCGATGAAGTGCTCGATGCCAAGGCCTGCCACCAGCAGCCCGGCTTCACCGCGCCCGCCAAGACGGTTCAGGTAGTCGACGGCGTGCCAGAACTCGTCTTCGGTGATTTCCAGGTCTTCGATCAGGCGTGCGGTGTCCTGCAGCACGCGCTGAATGATGCGCTTCAGCCGCGGGCTGCCCTCGGCATTGCCAAAGCCGGCGGCTTCTTCGAAGAACTTCTGGATGTCGGCAGTGTTGGAAATCTTCACGGTCATGATGGTTACCTCATCTTGTTCTTGTGCAAAAGGCTGGAATCAGCGGTCGTCGCGG